>PMJN01000454.1 GCA_003157445.1 Micrococcales bacterium | reverse complement strand
TGCGCATGACCGCAGTCTGCCAGGGCGCGGTTCGGGGGAAGGAAACGGATCGCTCAGGGGTGAGCGCACAGACAGGATGGGGCCTTGTGGTTTGATCCATCAGGTTTGAGCGACTTCGGCCCTTGGTTGACTACCAGAGAATGGCTTGACTTCCCCCGACGACACGCGTGTAATTTCATTGTTGTCATTCAACCGGTACCCGGGTCGTTCGGCACACAGGTTCAACGCAGTACGTCAAAGCAGTACGGGGGCAACTCAGCACAACGTTAAGTCAGTCCAACGTCAACGCTCGCTTGTTTTCGGGTCGAGGAGGGGCCATGCACGAACTACAACTGATCATGAACGTAGAACTGATCGACACTGCCGAAGATGAACTGTCCTGGCAGGAACGCGCCTTGTGCGCTCAGACCGATCCGGAGGCGTTCTTCCCTGAGAAGGGGGGCTCCACCCGCGACGCAAAGAAGGTCTGCGTCGGCTGCGATGTGCGTGGCGAGTGCCTGGAGTACGCGCTTGAGCACGACGAGCGGTTCGGCATCTGGGGTGGCCTTTCCGAACGAGAGCGTCGCAAGTTCAAGAAAGATGTCGTCTAGCCGCTGCAGTGGCCCCGCGGGGCTGTCTGTGATCCGGTGAGGTTCTCTCCGTCAGGCACCCGAGCACAGAACTCTCACGCGCTTCGCGTTAAGGGCATGGTGCTGCGCCACCGGTTGTCGTGACTGGAATCTTGGCGGTCCATGATGGCGCGGCGTGGCTGAAGGAGTCTCTGGATGCCCTTTCGGTCCAGACCCGCCCGATGGAGCGACTGGTCATGGGTCGACACCGGCTCCACCGATGAAGGCAGCGGCATCGCAGCGAAGTACGCCGAGATCGGTCAGGTCGTGGGCGGTGGGCGTCGCAGGCCCCGAACTCATCACCGGGCACGACCCGTCCCGCCTGCTCGAGGTTGGCTCGGTCATCACCTGCTCCAGCCGTCGCGTCGGAGATCCGGTCTCCGGCGAGCCTGATCAGGGTCAACACGACCACCACAGGGTCATCCCGCGTCATCGCTCTGATCCCGCAGGACTTGGCTGGCAGGGGCCGCCTAGATCACCGTGTGGGCCGCCGCAGGGCTCGAACCCTGCGGCGCTGGCATTGATCGCGGCCGCGATTCGCGCCTTCCACGGGGGATCGGGGCGACCAAACTGTCCCGCCTGGGTTGGCGCCGGATCCGGCGCAGGATCTTGCTGTCACCGGTGACCACGGCAGAACCGATGTGGGTATCGCCCCTGCCTCTGCGGGCGCATGCTCAGCCGAGCGCCGAGCGCCGACTCGTCGTTGAGCCGCCGAACCGGTGGGCCGAGTTCGCGCGCGTGACACTGGCGGGACGCCGGCTCGCGGCCATCGCGGGCGCGGCACAGCCGACATACTTTGTGTCCGGCCGGTGGCCAGCTCAGCATCACTACTGCGCGGCCCATCAGAGGTGGTCTTGAGGGGCAGGTCGGACTCCTCTTGGTCATACTGTTCTTGGCAGTCCGGTTCGGCCGGGCGCGACGGCTGGGGACCCATGAGGAGGCCGGTTGGGGCACCTGGTTCTGCGGGTGCTGTCGGGCAAGTGGCCGGTCGGCGTCGGGCTGGTCATCGGTGCGACCATCTGCCGGCACCGATTCAACCTGGCTCAACGAACAGGCGGGTCGCTGTGACGCGGGCACAGGCTGACCCTGTCACCCAGACCTGGTCGCAGCGGCGACCACTTCGTGGCTGCCCCAGCTTCGCGACCATTAGGTGCCGCTGCTGGGCGGCCCTAGTCGTCGTCGGGGTCGTATCCCGCATCCAGGTCGCGGGGGTTGACACCCAGCAGTGACGCCACCTGCTCGACAACAATATCGTTGATCAGGGCAGCGAGCTCGCGAGCGTCGGTTGTCCGGGTCTCGACCGGCCGTCGGTAGACCACGATCCGGGCCGGCATCTTGCCCTGGGCAGCAAACAATCGGCCCAGGGGGACGTCGGAGGACTCCCAAGGGGCGGGATCGCTGGGTGGCACGTCCTCGACAGCGAACTGCACGTCGCCTAACGCCGAGCCTGCGCGCTGTTCCATCCGGCTTGCGGCGTCCAGGACCAGCTCGTCGAATGCCTCGGCTCGGGTAGCCATCGCCGGCACGGGTGGCCACGCCATGGGACCACGTTGGCCCCTGCCGTGACGATCGCGGCGAGGGCGAAAAGGTGCGCTCGCCGACGTCATAGCGGCAGTCTACGGCGTGGTGTGTGCCGGATGCCTGTGCTGGGGAATAGGGTCCATTCGTGAGTCTGTCGCGCCAATGTTCCCGAACCGCCTGCTCTGGGGGTGCCATGGCGACGTTGACCTATGTCTACTCAGAACAGACGGCCGTGTTGGGGCCGCTGGCCACCTATGCCGAGCCGCACACCTACGACCTGTGCGTGGTGCACGCCAAAGGACTGACCGTGCCCAGAGGCTGGGACGTCATCCGGCTTCTGAGCGAGTACGTGGAACCCGCACCCACCCCGGACGATCTGCTGGCGCTGGCCGATGCAGTGCGTGAGGCCGGCCGGCCCCGATTGTCCCCTGGCGCCGTTGCCGCTGTGGGTGTGCGAGCCGAGCCTGAGATGAACCGCACAGTGGAGACCGGCCGGCGCGGCCACCTGCGCATCCTGCGCGATCGGTAGGCTCTAGCGCGTGAGCGCTACGAGACTGTCTGAATTCATCAAGGCCTACGACGTGCGTGGTCTGGTGCCGCAGCAGTTGAACGATGCTGTGGCCTATGCGATTGGTTCGGCGTTCGCCCAGGTTGTTGCTGGTCCAGAGGGTGCGACCTCGATTGTTGTCGGACATGACATGCGTGAGTCGTCGCCGGGGTTGTCGCGGTCGTTCGCGGCGGGGGCGGCTGCTCGTGGGCTGGATGTCACTCTTATCGGGTTGTGTTCGACCGACGGCTTGTACTACGCAAGTGGCGCGTTGGATGTTCCGGGTGCGATGTTCACTGCCAGTCATAACCCGGCGCGGTACAACGGCATCAAGATGTGTCGTTCGGGGGCGCGTCCAGTGGGCCAGGACACCGGGCTGGGCCAGATCCGCGATCTGGCCCAGGGCCTGCTCGACTCCGGCCAGGGTGCTGGTGGCCCTGCCGCTGGTGGGCTTGTGGGCACTATCAGCCAGCGGGACGTCTTGGGCGAGTATGCGCAGTTCCTGCGGGGTTTGGTCGATCTGAGCCAGTTGCGGCCGCTGAGGGTTGTGGTGGATGCCGGCAACGGTATGGGTGGTCATACCGTGCCTGCGGTGTTGGGTACCCAGGCTGGGTTGGCGGCGTTGCCGTTGACGGTCATTCCTTTGTATTTCGAGTTGGACGGGACGTTCCCCAACCACGAGGCCAACCCGCTGAACCCGGAGAACCTGCGTGATCTTCAGAGTGCGGTCATTGCCCACGGCGCTGACCTGGGGCTTGCTTTCGATGGTGACGCGGATCGTTGTTTCGTGGTGGACGAGCGGGGTGAGGCGGTCAGCCCGTCGGCGATCACCGCTCTGGTGGGCACTCGTGAGGTCGCCAAGGAGGCGGGGCAGGGTCGGGAAGCGACGATTGTCTATAACGTGATCTCGTCGGCGGCGGTGCCCGAGCTCATCGGTGAGGCGGGGGGGACGGCGGTCCGGACCCGGGTTGGGCATTCGTTCATCAAGGGTGAGATGGCCCGTGTTCAGGCGGTCTTTGGCGGCGAGCACTCGGCTCACTACTACTTTCGTGACTTCTGGTTCGCCGACACGGGCATGCTCGCGGCGATGCATGTCCTGGCTGCGTTGGGTGAGCAGCGCCGCCCCTTGTCCGAGCTGGTTGCGCAGTTCAGCCGGTACGTTGCCTCTGGGGAGATCAACTCGAGCGTGGCCGATGCTGCCGCTGCTACCGCGCGGGTACGGACGTGGGCGCAGGGCTGGAGCGCTGAGCAGGGCCAGGAGGTGGAGTTCGACGAGCTGGATGGTATGACCGTGACGCATACCGCAGACCCGATGTGGTGGTTCAACCTGAGAGCTAGTAACACCGAACCGTTGTTGCGGCTCAATGTCGAGGCCATTGATAGGGCGACAATGACACGAGTACGTGATGGCGTGCTGGCGATCGTGCAAGGGGAGAAAATGACCGAAGAGAACGAGCCTGCTGCTGCCAGCTCCGATTCGTCTGTTCCTCGGATCGAGCCGTGGCTTCGAGAGATACTGCGCTGTCCGCAGTGCAGGTCCACTTTGTCTGACGGCTCGGGCCCCGGTGGCCCTGAACTGCAGTGCACCGATCCGCAGTGTCGCCGGGCGTATCGTATCGACGACGGCATCCCAGTGCTGTTGGTCGACGAATCCCGTTTACTCCCGAGCTGATCCGGCGTTCTGGTCATGGCACCGTTGCTTGAGGAAGCACTCCTGAACGATCCTGACTACATCGCTGAACGCGACTCGCACCAGACGCTCTTAGCGCTGGCGACCGCTGGGGCGCAGGTTCGCCAGGCTCTGACGTTGTCGAATGAGGCAGGCATCGAACGGGTGGCCGGCGGTGAGCGTCCGCGATCGGTGCTGGTTGCCTCGTTGGGTGGTTCGGCCGTGGTAGCAGACGTGCTGGAGCTGCTGGCCGAGCCGGGGTCTCCGGTGCCGGTCTCGGTGCGGCGTAACCTGCCCCTTCCAGGCTGGGTCGGGCCCCTTGATCTGGTGGTGGCCGTGTCCCTTTCGGGACGGGCATCGGGACCGCTCGCGGTGGCTGCCGAGGCCGCGCGACGCGGCGCCTCAATCCTGACGGTGGGTGCGGCTGACTCCCCGCTGGCAGAGGTCTGCGCACGCGCCAGGGGCGTGCACATTGACGTGGGACATGGCCGGACGTCGTCGCGGACAGCTTTGTGGTCGCTGCTGACGCCGGTCATCCTGGCCGCCGGTGAGCTGGGCCTGATTGAGGCTGGCGAGTCGGTCCTGTCCGATGCGGCCGACCGGCTGGATATGCACGCAGAAGCATGCCGACCGCGGTCGGAGTCGTTCGTCAATCCAGCCAAGATCCTGGCGATGCAACTGGCTGAGACGATACCCGTAGTGATGGGCGATGGTCCCCTCAACGGCGTGGCGGCAGGGCGGGCAGCCTCGATGCTGGCACGCACAGCCCGTATTCCGGCCACATGGGGTGAGCTTCCTGATGCTGCGTCCCAGATCGTGGCCTGCTTCGACGGGCCGCTAACAGCGGGAGGGGGTCGTGGGGTGGGCCTGCGACAGCCGGCGCCTGACATCTTCGCGGATCCGTTCCTGGACGGTCCGGCGCAGCCGCGTCTTGGCTTGCTGCTCCTGCGTGATGCCCCGCCGGCCACGCTGACCCAGGAGCGCGCTGACGCCGAATCGCTGACCGATGCGGTTCTGCAGACGGCCCACGACGCTGGTGTTCGGGTTTCGACCCTGATGGCAGAGCCGGGCCACCCTTTGGTCCGATTGGCCGGCCAAATCGCCCAGACTGATTTTGCGGCGACGTACCTGGCGATCGGCTTGGGCCTGGATCCTGCTGTGTCCCCTCACGTCGCTGATCTTCGAGACCGCACACGCGGCTGACCTGCCGGCCGGGGTGAGGCCGGCAGAAGTTGGTCCCGGTGGTTAGCCTTCAGAGGTGGCTCACTTTGATCTGGCAATCATCGGCACCGGCTCAGGCAATTCCCTGGTCACCTCGGACTTCGATGGCAAGGCGGTGGCCATCATCGAGTCCGGGAAGTTCGGGGGCACCTGCCTGAACGTCGGGTGCATCCCCACCAAGATGTACGTCTATGCCGCCGATGTGGCCAACACCATCACCGGCGCCGCCAGGTATGGCATCGACGCCACGCTGGACGGCGTCCGCTGGCCGGACATCCGCGACCGCGTCTTCGCCCGGATCGACCCGATCTCGGCAGGTGGCCAGGACTATCGGGTCAATGGCCCGAACACGACAGCCTTCCTGGGTCACGCAACCTTT
>PMJN01000014.1 GCA_003157445.1 Micrococcales bacterium | reverse complement strand
TGTCGAGATCATCGACCCACGCACGCTCAGCCCCCTGGACCTCGACACCATCCTCGGATCGGTGCAGAAGACCGGTCGGCTCGTGGTGGTGGACGAGGCGAGTCCGCGCTGCAACATCGCCACCGACATCTCCGCCCAAGTGGTTTCCGAGGCGTTCGGCGATCTGTTAGCACCCGTCAAGATGGTCAGCCCGCCGCACGTTCCGGTTCCGTTCGCGGCTTCGCTCGAGGACCTCTACATGCCGTCAGCGCAGGACATCACCAACGCAGTCAAGACCGTGACCGAATGGAGCAAGTGAATCGCCATGACCAACGACAAGATTCAACGAGTAACCATGCCCAAATGGGGCCTGTCCATGACATCGGGCGAAGTCACCGAATGGCTCGTTTCCGAGGGTGACGAACTGAAGGAGGGGCAGGACGTCGCTGAGATCGCCACCGACAAGATCGAAGGTCCGCTCGAGTCGACGTGGTCGGGCGTTGTCCGGGCGCTGGTTGTCGAGGCCAACGACGACGTCCCGGTCGGTGGCACCATCGCGATCGTCGCTCCGGCCGACGTGCCCCAGGAAGAGATCGACGCGGTGGTCGCGGAGGCGAGGGAACAGCTCGCTTCTGGGGCCATCGAAAACGCGACCAGCTCGCCGTGAGCATGTTCGACGTCGTCATCCTGGGCGGTGGCAGCGGCGGTTACGCCTGCGCCCTGAGGGCTGCCGAGCTGGGCCTGTCTGTGGCCTTGGTCGAGAAGGGCAAGCTGGGCGGGACCTGTCTGCACTTGGGATGTATCCCGACCAAGGCGCTGTTGCACGCGGCCGAGGTCGCCGATACCGCCCGCGAGGGCATGCAGTTCGGTGTCAAGAGCACTTTCGAGTCGGTCGACATGAGCGGCGTCAACGCCTACAAGGACGGCGTCGTCGGACGGCTCTACAAGGGCCTGCAGGGCTTGGTGAAGTCCAAGAGCATCGAGTATGTCGAAGGCGAAGGTCATCTGGTCGCCAAGAACACTGTCGAGGTTGCCGGACGACAGCTTGTCGGCAGGAACGTCGTCCTGGCCACCGGCTCCTACGCCAAGTCACTGCCCGGCCTGGAGATCACGGGCCGGATCATGACCAGCGAGCAGGCGCTCTTTCTCGACTACGTTCCTGCGCGTGTCGTGGTCCTGGGTGGCGGCGTCATAGGAGTCGAGTTCGCTTCCGTCTTCAAGTCCTTCGGCTCCGAGGTGACCATCATCGAGGCTCTCCCCCGCCTGGTGGCGGCCGAGGACGCGGCAGTCTCCAAGCAGCTTGAGCGATCCTTCCGCAAGCGCAAGATCAACTTCAAGACAAACGTGAAGTTTTCCGGCGTCACCCAGACCGGTGATGTCGTGAGCGTGGCCCTGGAGTCCGGCGAGACCATCGAGGCAGATCTGTTGCTGGTGGCCGTCGGACGGGGCCCGGTCACCGAAGGTCTGGGCTATGAAGAGGCAGGTGTCACCGTCGACCGGGGTTTCGTCCTGGCCAATGAGCGCTGCCAGACCAACGTCGAAGGCATCTACGCTGTCGGCGACATCGTGCCGGGGCTTCAGCTGGCTCACCGCGGCTTCGCTCAGGGCATCTTCGTCGCCGAGCACATCGCCGGACTCAACCCACCGGTCATCGACGAGATGGGTATCCCGCGCGTCACCTACTGCGACCCCGAGATTGCCTCCATCGGCTACACCGAGGCTCAGGCCAAGGAGAAGTTCGGGCAGATCGAGACCTACGAGTACAACCTCGGCGGCAACGGCAAGAGCCAGATCCTTCAGACCACGGGCTTCGTCAAGCTGGTCCGCCAGAAGGACGGCCCGGTCGTGGGCGTGCACATGATCGGCGCCCGGATGGGTGAGCAGGTGGGCGAAGCCCAGCTGATCTACAACTGGGAGGCACTGCCCAGCGACGTCGCACAACTGATCCACGCCCACCCGACCCAGAACGAAGCCCTCGGCGAGGCCCACCTCGCCCTGGCCGGCAAACCCCTTCACGCCCACGCCTGATGGCATCCAACGAGGAGACCGATACCCATGTCTGAACGCGCGGCATATGCCACACCATTGGTTCGAAAGCTCGCCAGCGACAACAACGTCGACCTCACCTTGATCAAGGGCACCGACAGCAGCGCCCGGATCCGCAAACAGGACGTACTCGATGCTGCTGCCGCAGCCAAGACCGCAGCGGCGCCCGCAGTCACCACCGCCCCGGCCCGAGCGGGGGCGCCCGCACCTGCCGCATCGACAGACGGTCCCGGCGTCTCGTCCAAGCGCGGCACCACCGAGAAGATGAGCCGGCTGCGCAAGGTTATCGCCGCGCGAATGGTCGAGTCTCTGCACGTCTCCGCGCAGCTCACCACTGTGCTCGAGGTCGACGTCACTCGGATCGCGATGCTGCGCGACAGAGCCAAGGGTGACTTCGAGACGCGTGAGGGCACCAAGCTCAGCTTCCTACCCTTCTTCGCACTCGCTGCGATCGAAGCGCTCAAGGCCCACCCCAGCGTCAACTCCAGCGTCGACGGAGATCAGATCACGTACCACCGCTCTGAGAACCTCGGTGTCGCGGTCGACACCGATCGTGGGCTCCTAGTGCCCGTGATTAACGACGCCGGCGACCTCAACATCGCCGACCTGGCCCGCAAGATCGCCGACCTGGCCGAGCGGACCCGCACGAACAAGATCTCCCCCGATGAGCTCGCTGGAGGCACCTTCACGCTCACCAACACCGGCAGCCGCGGGGCACTGTTCGACACCCCGATCATCAACCAGCCCAACGTCGCCATCCTCGGCACCGGCGCGGTAGTGAAGCGCCCCGTAGTGGTCACGGACAACGATGGCGGCGAGACGATCTCGATCCGCTCCATGGTCTATCTGGCGCTGTCCTACGACCACCGCGTGGTTGACGGTTCGGACGCCGCACGGTTCCTGACCACGATGAAGACCCGCCTTGAAGCGGGCGCCTTCGAAGCATCCCTGGGCCTCTGAGATGCGCTTCGAACATGTGGGGTTCGACCCGGACTACGTCGACTACAAGGTTGCTTGGGACCGCCAGCTCACGGTTCATGCCGCCGTTGTGGCCGGTGACGAACCCGACACCGTGCTGCTGCTCGAGCACGCCGCCGTCTACACCGCGGGCAAGAGGACAGAACCTCATGAGCGGCCCTTTGACAGCACCCCGGTCATCGACGTGGACCGCGGCGGCAAGATCACCTGGCACGGTCCGGGCCAGCTGGT
>PMJN01000266.1 GCA_003157445.1 Micrococcales bacterium | reverse complement strand
GCCGGGGAAGGTCTGCGCCTGGTAATACAGCTCTGGATCACGGATGGGCTCGGGCCGCGACGACCCGTCCGGCACGATCGCGGTCGAGGCATAGCACTGTCCTAGCTCGACGCCGTGCGCGTTGAACTCGTAGTTCTTCAGTTCCATCGCCTCGCGCAACGCCTTGCGCTGCACGGCACCCTCAGCGGTATTCGCCTTGCGTCCCTCGATCCCGGCGAGCATCTGCTGTTCGGTCAGCTCACCCACGATGCCCAACGCGTCGAAGATCTGCCCAAACTCCCGCGCCGACTGGTTGGCTCGGGTCACGATCTGCCGCGCGACCGGGGCTCGCTCGGTGGTGTAGGTGTCGAGCAGCTGGGTGTCGCCCTGCCCGCGCAGCACCGCCGCGAGCTTCCACGCCAGGTTGTAGGAGTCCTGGATCGAGGTGTTCGAGCCGAGACCGTTGCTTGGCGGGTGCCGGTGCACCGCATCGCCGGCGCAGAACACCCGCCCCGACTGGAGTGCGGTCGCGTACATCTCGTTGTTGCCCCACAGGCTGTAACCCTGGATCTCGACGTTGAGGTCTGGCACACCCACCAGGTTTCGCACGATCTCGGCGGCGGCCACATCGTCGAGCTGCGGCGGCTCCGAGTTGATGTCGTAGCCCCAGACGATTAGCCACTCGTTCCACGGCCGGATCATGCGCACCAGGCCGGTGCCGATGCCTCCGATGTTCGAACCGGGCTGAACCACCCAGTACAGCACCGACGGCCGGTGTCCGACCAGTTCTGCGAGGTCGGCCTTGAACGTGATGTTCATCGACCCGGCAATGTCCATTTCACCGTGCATCGGCAGGGAGATGTCCTCCGCGACCTTGGATCGGGCACCGTCAGCGCCGATCAAGTACTTCGCGCGGATCGTGTACTCGCGACCGGTCACCCGGTCGAGCACCCGAACGTCCACCCCGTCTTCGTCCTGTTGGTGATTGAGGTACTCAGTTGAGAACCGAGTCACGGTGCCGCGCACCGTGGCGTTGCGCAGGAGGATCGGTTCGAGGTAGGTCTGGGGGCAGTCGCAGTTCAGGGACGGCGAGGCGCCCTCGTAGTCGCCGTGCCGCACCGGGCTTGTGCCCCAGGTCTGGATACGGCCCAGCTCCTCACCCGCGATCGAGGTGCAGAACACCGTGTCGCCCATCAGATGGTGCGGCGTCGCCTCGGCCTTGACCTGTTCCTCGATGCCGAGGTCGCGAAAGATCTCCATCGTGCGCTGGTTGGTGATGTGCGCCCTGGGCGTGTTCGCAGTCCACCGGTACTTGGTGATCATCATGTTGCCGACACCGAGGCTGGACAAGAACAGCGCCGCCGACCCCCCGGCCGGGCCCGAGCCGACGACCAGCACATCTGTGCTCACCACGTCGGAGGAAGGGGGGTCGGTCGGGGCTACCCCGTCGTCGAATGTCGCCATCGTCACAATCCCTCTCTTTTGCTGCCGGCCCGCGCGGGCAGTTGTGCGCCGTCTAGTCTCGCGGGCCGAGCCACCGAGAACGGGCGGGACGGCCGGACGTGGCCGAAATAGTCAACTGCAATCGCGGACGTCGCGCGGCGGGCAGCCGTAGAGTGCGCTGAACGCCCGGGTGAAATGGGCCGCCGCGGTGAATCCGCAACACCTGGAGATTTCGGCGATCGAGGTGTCAGGCGCCGCAGCAGTCAACCTGGTGTGGGCCAGTTCGAGCCGTTCGCGCAACACGAAATGGGCGTAGCTCTCGCCGTGATGGGCGAACGCTCGCGACAGTTGTCGCTCGCTCACCCCGATACCGGCGGCCACCTGCGCGGCCGAAAGGCTCTGGTCGGCAAGCCGTCGCCGGACCAGCTCGGCGGCCAGCAGAAACTGCAGCGCCAGCGGGTTGCTCACGGAGCCACTGATTACGAAGGTGAGCATCATCAATACCTCGCGTTCAACATGCTCCGGGTCCGGCGGTGGCTGTCGCAGGCTGCGTTGGACCAGTGCCGCCAGCGCTCGGGCCACGACCGCACCCCCCGGCCCGACGACCTGCGGAAACCCACTGGAGCCGGTGTCGAGGTCAATCGCTTCGTACGGCACCGTCACGGCCAGCTCGCGCAGCCCGTGGGCGAAGGAGCGGACGAACGGCCGGTCGGCGTCCACGATCAGCACCTGCCCCGGCCGTACCGTACAGGCCCGATCGCCGCTGCTGAGCAAGGTTTCGCCGGTTACCGCGAAGTACACCGCAAGTGAGCCCGCCGGCGTGTCGGCAACCTGATGCCGGTTCCGCTTCACCGTGTGTGGCGATGCGGTGACCGAGGCCAGCTGCAGCCGCGGCAGCGCCAGGTTCACCTCTCGCGCGCGAAAAGCTGGCCTCTGGGGAACCTGGCACGTGAGCCCGACCAGCGATGCGGCGTTGTGTTCCTCCCACATCGCGACGCGGGCAGACTCGGGAACGTGTTCGGTTGCGAAACTCACCAGTGTCGCTGCGGGCCTGGGGAGAGCAGTGCTGGTCGCATCGCGATACACCCGCAACCGCCTCACCACCAGGATCCGGGCCGGACAACGCTGGCTTCGCCAGCTCGGCGTCGATCGGATCAGGGTAAGCACTGCTGGCCGTCGTGAGCAATCACCACACGAGAAGCAGTCACAATATCGCGGTGACCGATCTGGGCTCGGCGCTCATCCGAGCCGGTCCGGCGCTGCCTGCATGCCGCTGTTGGGGTCGGCATGGGGCAGGGCATGCAAGACGTCGACCAGGGCCTGGGGGGTTTCGGCCGGTGAGCCGCGCGCCATACAGGGCGGCAATGCACGGGGTTTAGGACAGAGCCCGGACACAGTGCAGCAGGAAGGTCTTGCCCTCGGCCCGCAGTGCGGCGACGAGCGCGGCGGGCCGAGGGCAAGACAAAGTCCAGGTTCGGGTTCTTTGCCGGTCGGGGGTCGTCGATCAACCTGACCCGACGTTGTCGTCGGCAGCCACACCCGGGGCCAGGCCCTGTGCTCTGCCCAGAAGGCACAACGTACACAAATGGCTTCACCCCGTCTGGCAGGTGGTCCAGTGCGTCAAAGCCACCGAGCCACCCTCCGTCGTCGTGGGGTGGCGGGCTAAGGGCTCACACGAGAATTTGCTGTTCTTGAGCGTGAGTTGTCTCTAAGTTCTTCTGCTACGGCAGAGATCACGGATGCTGTTGTAGTGGCGAGGAAGTCGGCGGGTTTCGGTGCGGCGTTTGCTGCCCGCGTTTGCGGGGGTGTTGGCAGAGGCGGCACCGGCTTTGGATGAGCGGGTACGGCGGGTGTCAGCCGCTGCGGGGGCTCGCCCGCTGGGCCGGGGTGGGATCAAACTGGTAGCGGCGGCGATCGGAACTTCGGCGGACACGGTCGCCAAGGGCGTGGCGGAGCTGAAGGCGGGGCTGGTCGCCGATGGGCGGGTACGGGCCAAGGCCGCGGGGCGCCCTGCGGCGGAGCGCAGGGATCCGGGGTGGGGGCGGCGTTGAACGCGTCGGCGAAGACGACGACGGCGTTCACCACCATCCCGAAGTCCTCGGGCAATCTTGTCCCGTCGGGTCCGAGCCCCGTGCGGTATGCGGCGTAGGCCCTACCGCGCAAGCCGACGAAGTCACCTATCGCGCTCGACAGCGCAACCACGTCGGCGCCCCGATGATGTGACGTGGCCAGGAGTGCCTCGCGAGCGACGGCGTGATCAATGTTCCAGCTACCTGTCAGCGTGTACACGTCTGCGTAGTCCCGAACGCGCGTGTTGGCCGAGCCAAGTGTTATTGCTGTCGAGGTCTTTCAGCCAGAACGGTCTCGATTGGATAGCCCAGTAGCTGATCGGCGGCCCGCCGGGCCGAAGGGCCGGTAGCTCCATCGTCTGCGGTGCAGGAGTAACCGGGTCGCCGAAGTTCACATCCAGTCTGAGTTTGACGATGGCCGATACGAGCGCGCAGTCCATCGCGACGCGCACTCCCCGCCAGGTCCCATCGAGTCGCACCAAGGAGATGCTGACCCCCCGTAGACCGATCCCTCAATGGAAATCGCCCCCTGGGGGGAGTGCGTGTAGCGACTGATGTAGGTCTCGGCTAACGACTGATGTAGGTCTCGGCTAAGATGAATCTCTGAAAGTAGGAATGTCAGAAGGAGTGAGTGCGGATGACCCGAGCAGTCGTGAGAAGCAGGGGTCAGATCACGCTGCCCCGGGAGGTTCGGGAGGCTCTACACGTCGAGGAGGGAGACGACGTGGCGTTTGTCGTCGAGGCCGGCCAGGTGACGATGCGCGGACTGAAGTCGATCCCAGCCGAGCAATCATGGTTCTGGACCAACGCATGGCAGGCCGGGGAACGAGAGGCTAGCGACCAGATCGCCGCCGGCGAGGGAACCGTGTTCGACAACGGCGACGCCTTCCTTGACTCACTCCGTTAGGTGCCGACCTACCAGCGGCTTCCTCGATTCGACCAGGACTGGCGATCGCTCGACACGGCCGAGCAGCAGCGGTTTCGTACTGCGGTTGCCCGGTTTGTCGAGGATCTGGAAGCGGGTCGTCCGTTCCGGGCCGGTCTCCGGGTGAAAGGCGTGCAGGGGACCCGCGACGTCATGGAGATGACGTTCGCCCCTGACGGGCGGGCTACCTGGGAATTCGGAGCCGAGGTCAAGGTCGGTCAGATCCACGTCATCTGGCGCCGGATCGGCACACATGACATCTTCCGCGCACCGTAGCACCTCGAATGCTGTCCGATCACGCGGCAGATTCACTTGGTGGCGCCAGTCCAATGGAATACAAAGCGGCTCAGGGAGTTGCCACCCTCATGAGCCGCGACAACTCACAGTATCCAGAACCTTCAACCACCATCGATCTAAAGGAACTGGGAACTGTCCATCGCCTCGGCTTCGGGGCCATGCGCCTAGTCGGGGACGGCGTCTGGGGTGAGCCTGCGGATCGAAACGTCGCCATCGCCGTCGTACAGCGTGCCGTGGAGCTCGGCGTGGACTTCATTGACACCGCCGATTCGTACGGACCAAACGTCAGCGAGGAGATCCTGGCGGAGGCCCTCCACCCTTACAAAGGCGGGCTGAAGATCGCCACCAAAGTCGGCTTTGCCCGCACCGGCCCCCAGGAGTGGGTTCCACTGGGCCGCGCCGAATACCTGCGTCAGCAGACCGAACTGAGCCTCCGCAAACTGAAGGTGGATTCCCTGGATCTTCTGCAGCTGCACCGGATCGATCCCAAGGTGGATCCGGAGGAGCAGTTCACAGTCCTGCGTGACCTGCAGGAGGAGGGCAAGGTCAAAGCACTGGGCCTCTCACAGGTAAGCGTGGCCGAACTCGAGGAAGCTGGGCAGTACTTCACCGTCTCCACCGTGCAGAACCGCTACAACCTCACGGACCGCAGCTCGGAGGACGTCCTCAACTACGCCGAGGAGAATGGCATCGGTTTCATCCCGTGGGCGCCGATTTCCGCCGGTGAGCTGGCACAGCCAGGCGGTCCCCTGGATGAGGCAGCGAAGCGGCTGGGCGCCACAACATCGCAGGTGGCCCTGGCGTGGCTTTTGCGCCGTTCGCCGGTCATGATGCCAATTCCCGGCACCGGCTCCGTCAAGCACCTCGAAGAAAACCTGGGAGCGGCCGGCGTCGTACTCGATGACGACACCTATGTGGAGCTCGAATCGGCGGGCTGACCGTTTTCCACTTCACCGCCAACACGACACCACCAGGCCCGGAAGGGCCGGCAAGACAGGAGCAACAACATGGCTAACATTCTGATGGTCATTTCCGCAGCCGATTCCCTCACCATGAGGGACGGCAGCGAACACCCCACTGGCTACTGGGCAGAGGAGGTTGTGGTTTCGCACAAGAACCTGCTCGACGCAGGCCACACGGTTCGCATTGCAACTCCCGGCGCCATGAAGCCCACGGTGGATCAGGTGAGCCTGGCGGCCGAATCGGCTGGAGGCCAGGAACGGGCGGACAGCTTCCGCGAGTACCTCGCTTTGATCGACGCCGAGCTGGCCTCGCCGCTGGCGCTGGCCGACGTGGACGCCTCGGCGTATGACGCCGTCGTGGTGCCCGGCGGCCACGGCCCTATGACCGATCTCTACAAGGACGCTGATCTGGGCCGGCTGCTGATCGCAACAGATAAGGCCGGCACGATTATCGCCCCGTTCTGCCATGGCCCGGCGGCTCTGCTCAGCGCGGTGGACGCTGACGGCAAGTTCGCCTTCGCGGGGCGCCGCCTCACCGCATTCACGAACGAGGAAGAGCTCAACGGCGGCACTGGCCCCAATACTCCCTGGTTCGTCGAGGACGCACTGAAGGAAAAGGGCGCCATCGTCGTAAACGCTGCTGCCTGGAGCTCGAATGTGGTCCGCGACGGCAACCTCATCACGGGGCAAAACCCTCAGTCCAGCGGTGACGTGGCCAAGGAAGTCATCAACGCACTCACCAAATAGCACTTGGCCCAAGCCGGGACCGGCTTGGGCCGGACCTGGCTTAAGCATGGCCATCAAATCCAGTCGCCACGATCGAGAAGGTCGACACCCTGGAAGGCGCCACCATCGAGCTCGGTGCAATGGTTCGGGGTCCGAACTGTCCCGCTGCCCGATCCGCTTGCGCCCTAACGAGGACCTGTCGGTCGGCGCCCGACTCGAGGTGAAGACGCGTCAGCCACCCGCGGGTGCAGCTTTCGGCGTAGCCACAGGGCCGAGGGCACATCCCGACACTGGAGGTGGTCGCTTTGGTTCACCAAGTCACCACCAGCATCAGCCGCGCTGTTTGCGGCCCTTGCCGACGCATCGCACGTGTGCGCCTGGGCCGAGGTGGGTGTCCTTACGAGTGAGTGCGGTGATCTCCGAGACCCGCAGGCCGGTTTGGAGGGCTACTAGCAGCAGGGCGTGATCGCGTCGGCCAATCCAGCGGTTTGGGTCGGGCGCTGCAAGGAGGGCGTCCACCTCACTGGGGGAACGGAAGTGCACGACGCTGTGGTCGAAGCGTTTGAGCGGGATTGCGATCACTTGTTGGATGAGGGCGGAGTGTTCGGGATGGCGCAGCGCGGCATAGCGGAAGAGAGAGTGCACCGCGGCCAGGCGGGCGTTGCGGGTCCTGGCGCTGTTGCGACGGTCTCGCTCGAGGTGTTCCAGGAAGGCACCGATTATCGGGGCATCGAGGTCGGCGATGTCGAGAGCAGACGGCGGCGTGCCGGTGCGGTCGTGGACGAAGCCCAACAGCAGGCGGAAGGTGTCACGGTAGGCGCCGATGGCACTGACTTCGGCAACCTGAGTTCCGGATGCGGCTAAAACTTCCGGGCGCATTCCGGGCGAACAGCCGTAGACAGCCGCTTTGGCCCGATCACAGCCGGACCACACGAAAGAGCCCCCAACCGGCGTTTCCGCAGGTCATGGGCCCTTTCAGCACGTGGTGGAAGGTGAAGGATTCGAACCTTCGAAGCTTTCGCGATGGATTTAGAGTCCCAAGGGGCTGCAAGTCTGTGACCAGCGGAAACCATTGACCCGCAACAACTTCCGTGCGTATTCCCCACAGACAGCCGACGTCAGCCGAGGCTAACCGGACACTTCTGAGCGCGTGCCCGCTCCCCCGTGGTCGTGATGGAGGCCAGGATCTGCCAGTTGAATCCGCCAGTTGCGACAAGCTCCGACGAGGAACGAAACATCCTTTCTTGCTTGCATTTCGGGGTTATCACCGGAACCGAGCCGGCGGTCAGCTGTTTCGCAACGGGATGGCGTGAGCGGGCGGTCTTCGGCGGTGGAGCATGGTCATGGTTTGAGGGCTGCGGCCACGTCACTGACCTTCTGGACGAGGCGAAGGGTGCCGGGTATCCGTTTGAAGCCGTAGTGCTCGTAGAAGGCCGCTGCTCGCTCGTGGAGTGCATCCACGACGGCGATTCGTGCTGCGACGGTCTGGGTCGCGACGACAATCCGCTCGAGCGCGTCAGCAAGAAGTACCCCGCCTAGGCCCTGCCCGTGCAGACTCTTATCCAGGGCAAGGCGAGCCAACAGCACGGCAGGTACCTCCGAGGGACTGCCGCGCCCGACGGACTTCGGCAGCTCGTCGCGCACGATCCGGTGCCCGGTGAGCGAGTAGTACGCCCTAACCGTTTGATCTTCTGTGGTCCAGACGAACGTTCGTGCGACTCGGCGGGCCTCGGCCCCTGACGCATGTTCGGACAGCCACGCGTCCATGCTCGGCTCGCCGGAGTCGAGGGCATCGAGCCGTTGAATATCGGGATTGAGTGCCTGAGAGCGAAACACCAGTCAGCGTGTGACGACGTCGCGCGTGCGGCGAGAGGCGCGACGAAGCGCCGGACTTGGACGGACCGGCTCATCCAGGGCTGCGAGGAGACTGTCGTAGAACGCAGCGGGCACCCGGGTCTGAGATTCGTGCTCGCGCAGGATTCCTTCTGCCCGGTCTTCGGCGGCGGAGCGGACGAAATCGCTGACCGGGAGGTTGACCAGGCCAGCGGCGAGGGCGATCTTGGCTTTGGCTTCCGGACGGACCCGGACTTCGAGACGAGCTGTCGCTGCCATTGTGACTCCTTATGTGTACGTACAAATGTACGGGATTCCCTGGCGGTGGTCAACACAACGCCGAACCCCCGTCTTCACTTGTCATCCCTGAGTCAAAGGCGTCTCACCTTGGCTCGCCCTGGCCTGGTGCAGGGCCTAGTTAGTGATGTCATGCCGAAGTTGCCACGGCGTACACGGCTCCTGATGTACGTCGATCTGCTTGGACTCGACCACTTCGTTGGCGGCCGCGGTGTGTGCGATCGAGAACTGCGCCAACTGGTCATCGCTGGGTGACGGACGGAACGCCTTATCCGCACGTCCACATGTCCACATGTCCACAT
>PMJN01000543.1 GCA_003157445.1 Micrococcales bacterium | reverse complement strand
CCGGCCGTCGATGTACATCTGCACCATGATGGGAGCGTTGGTATCGGGATCTATCGCCCATCCGGCGGCCGTGACGCGCAAGGGGCCGGTGGTAACCGCATCGATCCCCCCAAATGGGTTGTGGCTGGCGCCGTTGCCGGGGATGAACCAGTCGGAGCGAAGACCGAACGCGGAGGCGATTGCTTGCCCTGAGAGCGCCACCGACCCGTTCGAGCCGTCGATCGCCGCAGTCAGGACACGCCCGCCCCACTGCCCGTTACCATCACGGCTGAGGATCCGCAGCTGGGTGTAGGTACCGATCGAGGGCCAGCGGGCCTGGATGGCGGCTACCGTGATGCTCGTGGTCCATGAGTTGGCGCTGTTGGCGATGGCGCCGTCATACGGGTCGGCCTTGGCCGGCAGATACGGCTCGCTTCCCGCGGCTGTCCAGCCTCCGTTCGCCGCACCGAACTGCGTAAACGCCGGCGAGCCGCCGTAGGTCAAGGTCTGACCGGCAGTGGCCGCGACCGCCGCGTCGGAGGCGGAGTACTCAGCCGCAGCTCCGGAGTACATCTGGCATGCGGTGCTGTCACAGATATCCCACGTGCTGCCTGCCGATGCATGGGCGTGCTCATAGCCGGCGTAGCTGCGCGCCGCCACAGCCTGGGCACGCAGTGCGTTCGGGTGCCAGGAAGCGGGCATCTCAGCGGGCACCACGGCCCGCAGGTAGCTCTCCATCGGCAGGACAGAGACCGTCGTGACGGCGCTGGAGGAGGCCCAGTTTGCGTAGATGCTGCCGCGGTATGTGCGCCGGGTCCCGTTGGCGAGCATCACGTCCACAAGCCCAGAGGAGCTGCTGAAGACCGCAGGGGAGGCTACAGACGTGTAGGAGCTCCAGCCGGCCGGCGAGAGCTTGTCAATCTGCATCCTTCCGTTGGACAGGCTCCGGGCTCGGTACTGGCTGATTCCGGCGGACGGCAGAGGATTGCCTGCGAGCCGCAGACCCGCGGTGTTGAAGACGTACAGGGTTCCCGAACCGACCGCGTCCAGGCGAACCCTGATGGTCGGGTTTCCCAGGTTCGCCAGCGAGGTGCCTGGGTAGTAGAAAGCCACGATCTGCTGCCACGTCAGACCTTGCGTGGCCGCTCCATAGGCTCCCCACTGCGACATGCCGTGGCCATGACCATATCCGTGACCGCTGATCACCAAGGTGTTGGAAGGCGGGCGAGGGTAGGTCTCTCCCGCGCGTGCCGAACCCGCGGCCGCCAAAGACACAGACGCAGCCAAAGTGCCGGCAACTATCAGGGACAACATCCGATGTGCGCAAAGGCGCCCAGCCAAGAACATGCCCTACTCCCTCGGTAAACCCGCGCCAGTGGCAGCGCGGCATCCTGTCTGTGTCGCTACCCAGGTCCGGGCGATGACGCCCCGCTCAGCCTCAACTGGCGGATGTGGCTGATGAGCAGATGAGGCTGGGCGAGCAAGGCGACCTGCCAGAAGCAACTGATGTGCGGCGCGACAACCAGGACGTTGGCCGTGGACACAAGCCGTCCTGCTGTGAGCACCAAGCCCGCACCGGCAGCCTGTCCGAGTGCGGAAAGTAGTATCCCTGTGCTTCGGATCCATCGCTCTTGTCCCAGTTGTCCGGATCTGACGCAAGCGCTGACCACCCTTGCCAGGAGATCTCCGCCTAGAGGACATCTGAACCGTCGGGGATCTGCCCCTGCGGCTGCCATGGGCTGGACTCCTGACCAACCCGCCTCACCCGAGCCTCGGGCCGCTGTAACAACGCTGACACCGGCTCAGGGCCACCGCGCTGGGATCGTGTCAAAGTGGCCCGAACAGCCCAAGTCTTCTAACTGAACGGACTAGTTGACGTCCTCCCGGCCCTGAGGGGTCGGGACTCGTGGGGTCGCGGTTAGGGCCTTTGGGGTTGACAGCCGGCACGGGTTTGGGACGCGGCTGATGCATGCGTTTGCCACGCCAGCACCGACACCATCCATGACAACAGGCACGGACCGTTCCCGAGCACCGCAAATCAGCTCTGGCAGGGCCCGACACGGTAGATGGTGACACTGGCGCCATAACCGATCGGCGTCAGTCCTGGAGTGTCGGACAGATTGAGCAACCCCGAGTAGCTCTGCTGGCGTGTATCGGTCGGCCAGAACGTGTCGAAGTCGTCCACCACCACCGCCACTTTGAGGCGCTTGAGCGCGGCACACACTGCAGGATCAGTCGTGAAGGACTTGAAGTCCTGAGAGATCAGGGCGACATCCTTGGGCGGGTTCGAGGAGACGGTCGGGATGGTCACCGGATGCCCTGACCAGATGGAGGAGAACTGAGCCCCGGTGAAGGGACTGCCCAGAACCGTTCCCCCTGCGGGGACCTCAGTTGCGAGCTTCACATAGAGCGCCTGTTCGTCAGGTGTGACCATGTGATTCTTAAAGTTGAGGTTGGTGTAACGATCCCGCAGGATCGCTGCCCCCTCGCCGATGCCCTGGTTGGGATAGATAGCTGCAGGGACGGCCATCATCGCCACGCACGCGATGCTGAGCGCCACCCGCGACGAGAGCGGACGGCTGAAGACGTCCGAGGAGACCCTGCCGACAAAACGGCCAATGGCGTCTGCCGCGCTGGTGATACCGAGTGCGGTCAGCGGCACTGCCGTCATAGGAATCAACGCAGCGATCCGCTGGGGGTCGTCGTACCAGAAACCGGTCAGCTCCCGGGTGAGCCAGCCGGTCGAGCCGACAGAGAGCATGTACAAGAAGATCACCACGACGTAGCTGACGAGCAACCAGCGCAGTCGGGGGACCTTCAGCAACCGGTAGAAGCCCCACAACGTCGCGGCGCCGAAGGCCCAGTGCGCACTGGTGATCACCGTCGAGAGGGTGATCGCCTCACCCATCCCCTGGGCCATGCTCATCTGCGGGGCCCACCTGAAGTCGCGCACGGCGTTCAACGCCGGGACCAGGTTCATGGACGCCCACAGCCCTGCGGCAATCGTCCACGCCGCCAGGAGCCAGAGCAGCGAACGGCGCAGCTGGTGCGGCCCTCGTGCGCGGCTGGAGATAACCAGCCGTACCGACAGCGTCACCACGGCCACGAAGGCCCAGATTCCCAGGGCGAACAGCGCGCCGGGGTGGGCGAAGAACAGCCCCACACACCCCAGGAATCCCACGGACAGGATCGTCCACCAGCTCAGCGCCGGCCCTACCGCCAGACCTCGCCTGACCGCCGCAGCCTCGACCTCATCCAGGGTTGCGCCATCGGCGGTAACACCTGCGGAGCTGATGTCGTCCCGCGCGTGAGGCGCGCGCGGCATCAGGTGCAGCACCATCAACGTCAAGGCGATCGCCGCCGGAAGGGCCGCCAGCGACAGCACA
>PMJN01000073.1 GCA_003157445.1 Micrococcales bacterium | reverse complement strand
GCAGATCCCGTAGCGTGGCCGCGTGGCCCGTCAGCGAGTAGTCCCCCATCAGCTTGTCCGATGCGCCATGTCCGAAGAGGTCCGGCGCTAATACTCGGTGTTCGGCATTTAGCTTGCCGACCAGGTGCGCCCAGTTGCGATGCGAGCCGGTCAGACCGTGAATGAACATCACGGCAGGGCCCTGGCCACTGTCCAGATACCAGAACTCGTGACCGCTCAGGATGGCCGTGTGTTCACGCCCTATCTCCACGGCCCCCCCTGAGATCTACCAATCAGGAACATACGCAAGCAGTATGTTACTGCGAGCCATTCTTGGGCCGCCACCGTCCAATGGGCGCAAGATGAAGATGTGAACCCCAGCCAGAAGTACCTGCTCGACAACCAGCAGCTTGAGGCGGGTCAGCGCTTTGACGCGCTGTCTGTGTTGTTCAACCCATCGACGTTCAGGCACGCCCAGGCGCTCGGGCTTACTGCGGGATGGCGGGTGTGGGAGGTCGGCGCCGGGGGCCCGAGTGTGCCGCAGTACTGGGCGTCACAAGCCGGTCCGAGCGGACATGTTCTGGCAACCGACATCGACACCTCCTGGTTGGGCGGGGACGATTCCACCTACGAGGTCCGACGTCATGACGTGGGCTCGGAGCCGCCCCCGGCGGGTTTCTTCGATCTGGTGCACGCCCGTCTCGTGCTGGTACATGTCACTAAACGTGCGCAGGCACTGGCAGCGATGGTCAATGCCGTCAGACCCGGGGGCTGGCTGCTGCTCGAAGAGGCCGACCCTGCTCTGCAACCCCTGGTCTGCCCTGATGAGTCGGGCGCCGAGCAGAAACTCGCCAACAAGCTTAAACACGGCTTTCGCAAACTGATGGCAGAGCGCGGCGTCGACCTGGCCTACGGGAGGACGCTGCCACGGCTCCTGCGAGAGGCCGGACTTGGCAAGGTGCAGTCCGACGCCTTCTTCCCGATGGGTGGGCCGGTCTGCACAGAGCTGGAGCGCGCCACCGTCGAGCAGATCCGCGACGCTCTGATTGGCGGGGGAATCGCCACCCAAACCGAGGTCGAGCAGCACCTTGGCAACCTCAGGACTGGCCGACTGGACCTCGCCACCTCTCCGATGGTCTCTGCGTGGGGCCAAAAGCCGATGACCTCATGAAGCTGAAGCTCGACCTGCATGACATCTACAACCGCGGCGAAGACATCGACCACGCCTTGCGCGCGATCATCGACGAGGCAGTTCTCAAGAAGGCACCACTGGTCGAGATCATTCCCGGCAAGGGCTCGGGCGCCCTGAAGAAACACGTGCTGCGCTTCCTGGACCAGAAAGAGATCAAGGCCCTCTACCACCGCGTGGAAAAAGACTCGAACAACTTCGGCCGCGTGTTCGTGCACTTCCGATGGAAGTGAGGCTGATCCACCCACCAACTGCTTGACTTCCGCGCGGGCGAGAATGACCTGGATTCCTACCGTGCCACACGCGCGACACCCGCCGGGTTCCCCCCTTCACCGGCAGCCGCTGGGAGAAGACCCAATCTGAAGCGAGCATTAAGGTCTCGCCCACACCGGCAACGGGTTCAGTGTTGCCAAACAGCACTGCAGGCCATGGTGATCGCCGGGCAACACCGACGTGGCAGCAGGTCGTCACGTCGGCTAGCCCCGATGCGAAACCGCTGAGTTTGCGCAGCCCAAATACCCGTTCACCAGGGTAGATACCAAGTGCATCGGAGCGGGATCTGACAACCTGCTGGCACCTCCCATCGTGCGCGGCGTCCCGTCGTGTCACCGTTCACACCCGCCTGGTCACGCTCACCTCTTGCCCAACAAGGTCGTTACCGCCTAATCTTTCATTGTTCTGGGTGCACGCCGAAGGGGCAGGGGCGATGGGCGAAGTCCATTCTCACCAATTCCGGCCGGTCAAAGAGACCTGGCTGCGGGGCGAAGAAAACGAAATGTGCTGTGAGTGCGGGGAACGGCTGTGGGTCATCTTTGAGGACTCAAGCTCACCCCGCCGAGGATTGAGGGGCAGGTTCCGCGAACGGTTCGATCGTTTCAGCCGACTTAGCACCACCTAACCCGCTGGCCACTCGAATATTGACCCGCTCAAGAGTTCCTGCGTGGTCATCGGTTGCACCGCGTTCCCATGGCGAACCCTAGGCGGATGTGTCCTCCGCCTCGTCAGGAGGCGACGAAGCCGCGAGGCACCCTTGCGAGAGCAGTCGAGCGACCGAATCCGTGTCCAACCCCTGGCACAAGAGTGAGATCGCCGACGAAACCTGGGCCGGTTGGTGCTGTTCTCCCAGTGCGACGCGTCATGCTTGCCACCCATGTCAGACGCGCTACGAATGGTTGGAAGTAGGTCTGTCAGGCTCAGTACTGCCTCTGATCCAGGTCGAAGGACGGCGGGATGGCTGTTGTCTTGAAGGGCGTCGCAAGAAACCCGAACGCCGATCTTGCTTGATCCACGAACTGGAGCACGAGCAAGCCGAAGTTGCCAGCCGCGACCATCGGCATCTCTTCACTTGATCTGCGCGTGACGAACACTTCTCGACGCGAACAGGACCGCTGGAGACCTGAACATCGATACGCAGACCCGAGCGCGACGCTCCATCCGCATCCTCCGATGCGCGGCTCTGGGCGATTAGTGGATCTGAGTCGATATCGTCGATGAAGTGGCCGGGCGGTGCCTTCAGTGAGCATCTGCCCTGTTGCACTTCAACACGGCCACCAGAGGCCCACGGGTAAATTCGCATCAAACTAACAGACTGCGCCAAGGCAAGAGGCGTAGCGTGCTAGCCATGCCGATGCCGGACAGCTCTCCCGGGACCTGGTCTAGACGCCCTGGGTTCAAGATCGGAGTCTTCGCTGCGCTGATCACGGTCGCCATTGTTGTGACGCTGAGCGCGATCGCCCAAGCATATCCAGCCGGGCTGCGAAGCAAGGGCGTGGCGAGCACGACCACGCCAACATCGCGCGTGGCTGTAACGCGGGCCAGCGCTTCGGGGGGCATCAGCCGGTCGATCACCGTGGTTGGTATCGGCGATTCAGTGACCTCGGGCACGAACTGCAGCTGCGAG
This sequence comes from Micrococcales bacterium, assembly GCA_003157445.1. Lineage (GTDB taxonomy): Bacteria > Actinomycetota > Actinomycetes > Actinomycetales > Dermatophilaceae > UBA4719. The sequence goes on along the minus strand of PMJN01000073.1, from coordinate 5,171 downwards.
CCCTTCCTCGGGCTGTATGCGAGCGAACTGGCCTCCCAACAAGGTCTGACGACCTCTTCGGTGAACTTGGGCGTGCCCGGCTGGACCAGTTCTCAGATGTTGGCGAGCCTGACCCAGCCAGGGGCGTTCCGCGATCAGGTGGCCAAGGCAGACATCTTGCTGGTGACGATTGGAGCCAATGACCTCAACCCGCTGGATGAGAATCCGTCCATCGGCTGCTCAGCGTCCTGCTACGAGCCGTTGGTCGACAGCGTCGGACGTAACGTGGGACTGATCATCGCCGCCGCCCAAGCGATCCACCCGGGTCATCCCGCGACGATTCTCGTGACGGACTACTGGAACGTCTTCCAGGACGGAGACGTCGGCACCGCCGAGAACGGTGCGGCCTTCCAGAGCTTCAGTGACACTCTGACCCGCGCCGAGAGCACTCAGGTCTGCAACGCTGCTCGGCAGGCCCGCGTCACCTGCGTGAGCCTTTATCAGCCCTTTAAGGGAGACGGCTCTCAGAACCCGACCTCTCTGCTGGCTGCCGATGGTGACCACCCCAACGCTGCGGGTCACCAGTTAATAGCCTCGACACTGCTGGCGAACACGCCCCAACCCATTCCGTGACTCACGTTTTTCGCGCAGCGACAGCGCCTGAGAGCCGGGTGCCTGTAGTGAGGCCACGGGCTGCCCCGACCGTAGGTGCCCTGCCTCAGCGTCAGCGGTAAACAGATGAGGAAGGCATCCGCCCTCTTGCTCCAGGAGGGTGCCTTATTTGTTGATCCTGCGAAGGTGTGTCAGGTTTGGGCCATCATGATCAGCCTCAGTCTTGAAATCGCCCAGCCGCGGCCGCTGACGGAACCAGCACCGGTATGAGCAGTGTAATGTCGCCGGTAATCACCTCCCAGAGGTCGCCGACTCTTACGCGCGTTGTTGAACACCGGCAAACCCGCCTCGTGCTGCGGTGGTTGGATGCCCCATGGTTCCCCTGGGTGTGGATGACCCTTTGGGCTGCCGGACAGGCAGGTCACGCGCTGGTGTCCTGGCACTTCTTCACCACCGGTGCTGGGTTGTTGAGCTCACATGACCCCGGAGCCGGCCTGCACCTGTACGCGACCCACCCCCAGCTTCAGATCGGACCACTGACCTTCCTTGCGGCGACACCGCTGAATGGCCTGCCTGCTTGGTTATCGGGGGCGGTGGCCTCAGCCGTCATCGCGGCCACCGGTCCGGCAATGCTGATGTCCCTGTCCCGTCTTCCCCAGCTCACCATCACCAACAGGCAACGTGGCCTGGCCGCGGCGGTTCTGCTGCCGGTCTGGGCCGAACTCGCAGTTCACTACACCCACCTAGATGATGCGCTGGCGCTGGTCCTGCTCATGGCAGCCATGCACGCACTAGCGCGTTGTCGGCCTATCCCTGCGGCTCTGCTGTTGGCGGCATCGGCTGACGCCAAACCCTGGGCGTTGGCATTTGTGCCTCTGCTGCTGGTCCTTCCTCGCGACCGATGGTGGCGGGCCGTGATGGTGTGGATGGCCGCCATGGCCGCAGCTTGGCTGCCGTTTGTCCTGGCAGACCCATTAACCCTGCAGGCTGGCAGGTTCTCCATCCCCAACGACGCATCCTCGTCGTTGCGCGCCTTGGGCATCACCGCAACCTCAACCCCAGCCTGGGATCGTCCCCTCCAGCTATTGCTGGGAGTCGCCCTGGGTACGCTCGCAGTACGCCGCGGCCGCTGGCTGGTGGTGCCTGCCGTGGTGCTGTCGGTACGAATGTTGCTCGACCCTGGTGCCTATTCTTATTACACCTCTGGCCTTCTGTTGGCCACGGTAGTCGTGGATGTGGTTTGGCGCCGGACACGCTGGCCGTGGGTCAGCATAGGGGTCGCCGCCGGTCTGTATGCCGTGCGGAACCTGGGGCCTCTCACCCCGACCGACGAGGTGCTCGGGTGGCTGCGCGCCGCCACAACGTTAGGCGTGCTGGTGATCTCCCTCGGTCCGGACTGGCGCGATCACCCCTTTCAAAAGGAAGGGCGCCACAGTCGGTCTGCGACCCGCCCTGGTATCCCACTGAAAGAAAGCTCTGACAGTCTGATCACATGAGGCGGATCGACTTTCCGCAGGTGTGGGCCGAGCCTTCAGGGGCACCCCCGCGATTGACCCGCTTCGCTTGGCTATCGATCGCTGCAGCCCTGCTGACGATCGGGCTGAAGTCCATGGCTTACCTTCTCACCGGGTCGGTCGGCCTCCTGTCGGACGCCGCCGAGTCGTGGGTGAACCTGATCGCGGCCGTGGTCGCACTGATCGCACTGCACGTCGCTGCACGACCTGCCGACGACAACCACAACTTCGGCCATGGCAAAGCGGAGTACTTCTCGGCCGGGGTCGAGGGACTGATGATCTTCGTGGCAGCAGGGTTCATCCTGGTCACCTCGGTGCGGCGCTTTATGCATCCGTCAGCACTTGACAGCGTCGGGTTAGGGCTAGCGATCTCGACCGTGGCCACGGCAGTGAACGGTGCCGTGGGCACACTCTTGCTGCGAGTTGGCGCATCGCAGCGTTCAGCCACATTAGCCGCGGACGGCAAGCATCTGCTCACCGATGTGTGGACGTCGGCTGGTGTCATCATCGGGGTGCTCCTGGTGGGGCTGACCGGCTGGCCGAGGTTGGACCCGATCGTGGCTGCAATCGTGGGCCTAAACATTCTCGTGACGGGGTTTCGACTGGTATCCCAGTCGGTGATCTCTCTGCTGGACGCCGCAATGCCAGCCGAAGACCTTGCGCGCGTCACAGCCGTGCTCGACGGCATGCGAACAGTGGACCTCGACTTCACGCAGCTGCGCACTCGGGAATCGGGCCGGCACCGTTTTGTTTCGCTCACGGTTCTGGTTCCTGCACACTGGACGGTCGAGCGAGGTCACGCCCTTGCCGACGACGTCGAAACCGCGATTGCCTTGGATCTTCCTGACACCCACGTACAGACGCACCTCGAACCACGTCGAGCCCCCTAACGAGCGCGAGCGCAAGCGGAGGTCAGCCGGGAGGGGTGGACCGATCACTGTCCGACCGCATTTTGAATTCCTCTTCGCGGGGCGCAGAGCCCACGGCGCCCCGCGCAGGCTCTACGACAAGGGCCGCAACCAACTGCTTCAGAAGTGCGCGGACGGTGGCCTCCGCAAGCTGATGCAGCAGCAGCCGATCCAGCTGCCTACCGATGGCTCCCAGCGGCGGGTCGTAGCTGCCGGAGAGCCTCAACTGCGACTCGTCGGCTCCCAGCGGGGATACCTCCAGATCGGCCACCATCACCGGGAACAGCTCCGTGGGCCCGGTTGCCGACCACTGCAGCGGCACGACGAACCCCTCACCACGATCTCTGACCGTGCCCACACGCAGGCTGACAGCCTTTGACAGCCCGGGAACCGGGCCGAAGGGGCCAACCCTGCTGAGCAGCTCCTCGCCTTCGTCGTAGGCGGCTTCAGCTACCTGCTGCCACAACCCGCTGACTGCAACGAACAACCGGTGGCGAACCTGAAGAACCGGCAACGGGATCTGGGTGAAGTCATAGACAAGCATGCCCCAAGCAAACGAAACGCAGCGGCCTTGCGCCAGAGTCAAAGGTCCCAACACCCTCGAAGTTGTCAAACCTCACAATGACCGTCGCCAGGTCGGGGTCGACGTGGAGTCGAACGCATCCGTCCATTCCGCGTCGTTGTCATCTCGCGACCAGCGGCTTCCGCAGGGTCGGCAAGCTCACCGCGCTTCAGGTCCTAGACATATTGCCCTGATCTCTGGGGATCCTGTTAAGGGGTCACCTCGACCGTGAGACAGTCCGCCAACGCCCCTGCTCCCCCGCGACCAGGCGATAGCCTGGTCGCGACGGGCCCTTCGGGCCGAGAGTGAGTCGACCCGCAACGCGCACTCGCGCCCCTCGTAGACGAACGCGCAGACCCTTTGACACATGGAGATCGCATCGAACCTCTCACCGACTCAGATGTACCGGCGTGGTGGGAACGACTCGGGTTGCCAGGGTTGTTCGACGTCCACACCCATTTCCTGCCCGAGCGGATGATGCGTCGCGTATGGGCACACTTCGACACAGCCGGGCCACTGGTCGGACGCCCCTGGCCGATCGAGTATCGGTGGGACCAGGACAGGCGGCTGGCCCACCTGCGGCAGATGGGGGTGCGCCGCTTCACCGCGCTGACCTACGCGCATCGGCCCGGCATGGCCAGTGACCTCACCGACTTTGCCTTGAACCTGTCGGCGAGCGAGCCGGACTGTATCCCCAGCGCGACATTCTTCCCCGAGGACGGGGTCCTGGCCCAGGTGCATTCGGCTCTTGAACGGGGCGCGCGGGTGTTCAAGATCCACGCGCAGGTAGGTGGGTTCGACCTGCGTGCGCCTGCCCTGGACGCGGTATGGGGGCTCCTGGCGGACACTGCGACTCCGGTGATCGTCCATGTTGGCAGTAGCCCCGTTCCGCGGGAGGCCTTCACCGGACCGGACAAGCTCCAGGGGGTGCTCCGTCGCCATCCGCAGCTGACCGCAGTTGTCGCACATATGGGTGCACCGGAGTACCCGGAGTTCTTGACCCTGGCCGAGCGCTACCCGCGAGTTCACCTGGACACGACGATGGCGTTCACGGACTTCTTCGAACAGGCGGCGCCGTTCCCTAAGAACCTTCTACCGCGGTTGTCGGCCATGCCTGATCGGGTTGTCCTGGGTAGCGACTTCCCCAACATCCCTTACCCATATGTCCGTCAGCTTGAGGCGCTCCAGCGGCTTGGTGAAAGGGATCCCCGTTTCGACGACGACTGGCTGCGCGGCGTCTGCTGGTTCAACGCTCAGAAGCTGATCGGATACTGAGCTGATCGGATGATGGGCGCAGGTGGGCCCACAGCCGTCGCAATGACAGGCGCTTCAGGGGCTCGTTACTAGGTGGTCTCTGATCCAGACCTTCGGCAGTGGCAAGCGTGTCCCGCCCCTGAGTCCACGTGAGGATGAGCCTTGTGGACCTGGCAGCTCCAACCGGACCGCCCGGCCCGATCTGAACCCTGACGTCTACTCTCAAGGAACGCCGAACCTTTGGAGTCCGCCGCACATGATAAGCCGCATCGCCATAGTCAACCGGGGAGAGGCCGCAATGCGGCTGATCCACGCCGTGCGCGAGCTGAACGCGCAGGGCGG
>PMJN01000157.1 GCA_003157445.1 Micrococcales bacterium | reverse complement strand
ATTTCTCTCCTTCGCTGGGCTCGAGCCACACGGCACCCAACGGCGGCACGGTGATCAGAGCTGAATACGGCTGACCATGCCACGGCACGGCCTCGGCCACCACTGAGCCGAGGTTGCCGACTCCCGATCCGCCATACTGTTCGGCATCGGTGTTCAGGATCTCGTTCCATCGCCCGGGCTGGGGCAGTCCGAGGCGGTAGGCATAGTGTGGGCCGCCGCTGAAGTTGACGATGCTCGCCAGGGTCTGCCGCTTGCCGTCAGCGCCCGCCGACCCAAAGCGCAGGAAGGAGAAAGTATTACCCTGGGCGTCGTTGGCATCGATCCACGCGAACCCCTCCGCTTGGCTGTCCAGCTCCCACATCGCGGGATGTGAGCGGTAAAGGCTGTTGAGATCCTTGACCAGCGCATGGATTCCGTAGTGCGCCGGCTGGTCCAACAGCCACCAGTCCAGGCTGCGGCTCTCGGACCACTCGGACTCCTGGGCGAACTCTGAACCCATGAAGATCAGCTGTTTGCCCGGATGGGACCACTGATATGCCAGATAGGCGCGCACATTGGCCAGCTGCTGCCAGCGATCACCAGGCATCTTGGCCAGCAGGGAGCCCTTGCCATGGACCACCTCGTCGTGGCTGACAGGCAGGACGAAGTTCTCGCTCCAGGCGTAGACCATCGAGAAAGTCACCTGGTGGTGGTGGTACTGGCGATGGACCGGCTCATGGGAGATGTAGTCCAGCGAGTCATGCATCCAGCCCATGTTCCACTTGAGCCCAAAGCCAAGGCCGCCCAGGTGAGTTGCCCGAGTGACCCCCGACCATGAGGTCGACTCCTCGGCGATCGTGACCACCCCCGGCACGCGGCGGTAGACCGTCGCGTTGGTCTCCTGCAACAGCTGGACTGCTTCGAGATGTTCCCGACCGCCATAGATGTTCGGGACCCACTCGCCGTCCTCGCGGGAGTAGTCGAGGTAGAGCATCGAGGCGACCGCATCGATTCGCAGGCCGTCGGCGTGGAACTCCTGGAGCCAGAAGATCGCGTTGGCGACCAGGAAGTTGCGCACCTGCGGGCGGCCGAAGTCGAAGATGTGAGTGCCCCAGTCGGGCTGGTCGCCGCGTCGGGGGTCCGGGTTCTCGTACAAGGCCTGGCCGTCGAAGCGGGCCAGGGCAAACTCGTCCTTGGGAAAGTGCGCCGGAACCCAGTCGAGCAGGACGCCGATTCCGTTGCGGTGCATGGTATCCACGAAGTATCGGAAGTCGTCCGGTGAGCCAAAGCGCGAGGTCGGCGCGTAGTAGCCGCTGACCTGGTAGCCCCAGGACGGGCTGTAGGGGTGTTCCATCACCGGCATCAGCTCAACGTGGGTGAAGCCGAGGTCCTTGACGTAGTTGACCAGGTGCTCGGCCAGGCCGCGGTAGCTCTCGCCCTGCCGCCAGGACTCGAGATGGACCTCATAGACGCTCATGGGCCCGTTGTGCGGGTTGGTCGCAGCTCGGCGGGTCATCCAGTCGCCGTCCTGCCACTCGTACTCCGAGGAGTTCACCACAGAGGCGGTGGCCGGAGGCTTCTCGGTGGCCCGGGCCATCGGGTCTGCCTTGGCCTGTCGAGAGCCGTCGGAGCCGAGGATCTCGAACTTGTAGCGGCTTCCTTCGCCTACTCCAGGGACGAACAGCTCCCAGACACCGGAGGAGCCCAGTGAACGCATGGGGTGGGACACGCCGTCCCACATGTTGAAGTCACCGATCAGGCGGATTGCCCGCGCATTGGGCGCCCATACGGCGAAGGAGGTGCCATGAACTTGTCCCATCGGTCCGTCGTACTGGCGCACATGGGCGCCCAGAACGTTCCAGAGCTCTTCGTGGCGGCCTTCGCCGAAGAGGTGCAGATCGATCTCGCCCAGGGTCGGCAGGAACCGGTAGGGGTCGTCGACAACGTGCTCGATCCCGTCGTCGTAGGTGACTCGGATCCGGTAGTCCGGGACCGTGGCGGTGGGCAGGACCCCGACCCAGACGCCTTCGAGCTCATGGGTGAGCTTGACCACGGTGCCGTCAGCCATCTGGGCAACCACAGTGTCCGCCAACGGTTTGAGCGTGCGCACAGTCACGGCGCCATCGTGTGGGTGCGGGCCCAGCAGCGAATGTGGGTCGTGATACTTTCCGGCGATCAGATCCTGGAGATCGCTACGGTTGATCGGCTTCACAGATGATGGCGGCAGGGGGTTCGCCTTGGCGGTCACGATCGCAGATCACTCCTTCGTGCGGCGGAAAGCCGCGCTATTGCGCTGGTCGGGATGGCGAGCCAGGTCGGGCGGTTCCGTGCTTCATAGATCACTTCGTACATAGCCTTGTCCAACTCGAGTGCATCCAGCAGTACTCCATCCTGGCGCGGGTCGCGACCCGCGCTGTCGGTGTAACCCTCCAGGAACGCCGTTCGTGCCCGGAGGGCCCACGGGGCTGCCGAGCGGCCGGGGTGTTCCTGCTCCCAGGCGCCTGCCACATAGTCGAACGACTGCAGCATTCCGGCTACGTCGCGAAGGGCCAGATCTGGCTGGGTGCGCTCGGCGAGGGGTCGCAGCGGTTCTCCTTCGAAGTCGAGCAGCACCCATCCGCGGTCAGGAACGTCAAGCACCTGTCCCAGATGAAAGTCGCCGTGGATCCGTTGCAGCACAGGCCAACTGGTCGATGACACCGCATCGATGGACGCCTGGACCATCTTGTCGTACTCGGCTAGGGCAGGCACCTCGGACAGGGCCGAGGCATGGCGGGCCCGCATGCTCCGGCACAGCGTGAGCACGTCTTCCGGCGTCGCCTCCCGGGTACCCATCGTGGCGGCCAGCGTCGCGTGAACCTCAGCAGTGGCCTGACCCAGACTGCGTGCCTGCGTGGTGAAATCCGCATCCGAAGCCACGGCCGCCAGAGCCACCCGCCAGGCGTCCTCGACTCCAGGCAGGAACTCCTGGGCGAACGCCAGATGGCCGGTGGCCACCCCATCGGTTGCGGCGGCATCCGACCACTGGCCTGCGACGTAACCGATCGAGGCTGGCACCCGCGTTGAACCGGCCTCAGATAGTGCCGCCTGCACCACGACGTCGGGGTTCTGTCCGTCCTGCAGAACCCGAAACAGCTTGCAGATCACTTGTTTGGAGGGGATACCGAGGGTGTCCACCAGATCGATGATGATAGAGGTGTTGGACTGTTCGCCGACAAGGACTTGGCATGTCAGGACTTGGCCCGGGTCGGTGGTGGCGAGCCGATGACCCCCGGCTACACCAAAGCCTTGCCCGGCGCCGGTGCCCTCGTGCTCGGTGTCCGCTGCACCGTCAAAGCCCGCTGTTCGCTCGTCCAGCATCAGCGCGAGCAGCGCGGTGGCAAAGGCAGGATCGTGTGGCGCGTCGTAGAAGTACAGTGTGTCGGGGTTGTCGTGCTCGCCCATCTCAAGGGTCGCTACCAGTGCACGGTCGGCGCCCGCGAGCCGTTTGCCTCGAGCGGTCAGCGGGACCTGGTAGATCGTGGGGGTCCGGCCCGACTCATCCAGCAGCAGGTGGATGTTGATGTCCACCTTTCCTGAGGGGTCCTGCAGCCTCACCCCTCCGATGCAGCTCAACAAGGGGACCCGACCCTTACCGGTGTACCAGCGTTGCAGCGCCACCCACTGGGGCAGGATCGCCATGATGGCGGGGGTCAGCGACACGCTCATCAAAGCCGCCGGATGTGGATGATGTGCACTGGCTCGCTGTCGGGGCCCAACCGGACAAAGTTGTGCTCACCCCAGTGCCATGACGCGCCACTGATTAGGTCCTGTGCGACGAAGCTTTCGTCCTGGCGCAGGCCGAGTGCGGCCATATCCAGATGAACCTGGGTCTCTCGCGTCGCGTGGGGGTCGAGGTTGGCGACCACCAGGATGACGTCGTCCCTGCCCCCCACGTCGCGGCGTTTGGAGAACGCCATGACGTTCTCGTCGTCCACGTGGTGCAGGTGCAGGTTGCGCAACCAGTGCAGGCACGGGTGATCGCGCCGTATCTGGTTGATTGCGCTCAGATACGGCGCCAGGGACTGGCCGGCCTTGGGACCGCCCTCTTCGTAGTCGGACCACCGGCGGTCCTTCAGCTCGTACTTCTCATTGTCGATCTGCTCCTCGACACCGGGGCGTGCCACATCCTCAACCAGCTCGTAGCCGGCGTAGATCCCATAGGTCGGCACCAGAGTTGCCGCAAGTGCCGCACGAGTTTTCCATGCAGTGGGCCCGCCGTACTGCAGGTAGGGCGGGAGGATGTCGTGTGTGGTCGGCCAGAACGATGGCCGCATGTAGGTCGCGGACTCTGCGGCGAGCTCGGTGGCATACACCTGCAGCTACCACTTCTTGATCCGCCAGGTGTAGTACGTGTATGACTGCT
>PMJN01000413.1 GCA_003157445.1 Micrococcales bacterium | reverse complement strand
GTACTGGGCTCCCGTGAACGGACCTGCTCCCGCCTCGGTCAAGGGCATCACCGCGGCGTTGTCCGTTACCAAGGCGACCAGCGGTACCTCGATGGTGACCGCCGCGGGCTGGCCGCTCTACACGTTCGTCAAGGACAATGCGCCCGGTGACGTCACCGGCGAGGGGGTCAAGTCCTTCGGCGGGACCTGGTACGCCGTGTCACCATCTGGCAAGGCCGTCACCGCGCCTGCCAAGACCGCGCCGACCACCAGCAGCAGCGATAACTCGGGCGGCGGCGGTTACGGCTACTGAGCTCCAGCCGCGATTGCGAGCGGATTGTGGGTAGCAATACCCAATCCCTTTGCCATGAAGGCGCCTTGTTGCCCAGTTCTGCCCTGGCGTCTCGAGACCCTGCTCAGGTCGAGAGCCGCAGAATGGTTTGCCCTGACAAGGTACGGATCTCCACTGCCGTGATGTCCTGGCGAGTCCGCGAACTGGCCCCCGTGACGGTGACCTCGCGGTTGGGCAGCGCGTTCCAGGTGGCGACCTGTTGGACGCCGCCGCTGCGGTCAATGACAACCAAGGCGTAGGGGGTTCCACCGGTCGGGTAGAACCCGTTGGTGCGGTAGTTGCAGGTCAGGTCGATCGCGGTGCCCCAGGCCATGTCGATCAGCCGTGCACTGGCGGTGACCGGCGACGGAGCCACCGCGGTCATCACCCTGTTCGCGGTGCGGGACGCGCTGGGGGCCGATGAGGTGACCGGTGGACGGACCGGGGACTCGGCTCTGGTGATCGCCACCGCGCCCACCGTGAGCACGCAAGCCGCCGCGGCAGCGGCTGCCCCGACTGCCAGGCGACGTTTCCTACTCTCGCGTCGCACGGTTCGGGCCAGTGACGGCAGCAGTGTCTCGGGTAGGGGCNNTCGCTGACCGAGCTCGCACACGACGCACAGACCTTGAGGTGTTCTTCAAACTCGCGTCGATCGGCGGGCGACAAGGCACCCAGGACGTAGGCCGCGTCATACAGGGAGAACTCGTCGGTGCTCACGGCCCCACCCCCGTCTCCTGCAGTTCCAGACGCAACGCCTGAAGGGCGTAGTGCGTACGCGACTTGACAGTGCCCTGCGGAATATCCAGGCGTCTGGCGGCCTCCGCCACCGAACGCCCCCGGTAGTAGCACTCCACCAGAACCAGCCGGTGGTCCTCGGACAGCCGGCTCAGGGCGTCGGCCACGACCCAAGACTGCAGCAGCTGGTCGGTCTGGTCCCCTACCGGGATCTCTTCCGGGACCTGCGCGGTAGAGACCTCGAGCTGCGCGCGGCGCGTGCGCCACTCGTCGATCACCAGGTTCCGCGCGACGGTGAACAACCACGCCCGGGCCGAGCCCGGGGACCGGTCAAGGACCTTCGGGTTGCGCCAAGCACGCAACAGCGTCTCCTGGACAATGTCCTGGGCGCGCGGCCGGTCGCCGTTAGTCAGACGCACGCAGTAGCCCCACAGGGCCGCTGCATGCTCGTCGTGCAGCTCCTGCATGAGATCGGCCTGGCTGCTGCTGGTCACTGGTCCTCCACCCGGGTAAACGCACCTCAGGTGCAGTTGGTTCACCATGGCCGACCTGAACCTCCAGTGTGGACCTGCGCAGGGATAAGCCGCCCGCCTCGCCTTGAGCCAGGCTGGGTCCACAGAGGGCCTTCAGCTCCGGTATGAGATGGCGTGGGCACCCATGGGCAACCGGCGGGCACGGTTCTACCCCAAATAGGGCTGGGAAGGTGCCGAAGGCAGAATGTCGGGGCTGTCATCCTGCTGGCTGTGGTCCTGCTAGCTGTGGTCCTGCTAGGGGCGACCCTTCTCGCCGGCGGCTGCGCAGCCCAGTCCGCTGCTCCTGACACAACAGCGCCACCGAGCCCGGCTACGCAGTACCTGCGGATTGCAGAACAAGCCAATGGGCGCCTCGAGATCGACTTTGACCGTCTCGCGGGCGCTAACCGTGCTCACCTGGCCAGCGCCCAGTCCGACCTGCGCGACGCTGCGGCAACCGAGCGCATGTTCGATCGGGACATCCTCACCCTCTCCTTGCCCCCAGCGGTCGAAGTGACCGCACGGGACCTGGTAACGGCCAACGAGTCCCGGGCCAAACTCACCCTCACCTTCAGCGCCGACCACTGCCTACAGCAGCTAGGCCAAGACCAGGCGATCCTGGCGGCCGCGAACCAAACGGTAGAGGAGGCTGTCCGTTCTGTGCGTCGCCAGCTCGGCCTGCCTCCCCCTTCGACAAGCTGACCCCAGCCCATAGGCCTAGTCGAGAGTCGAGTCAGGCCCATGGCGGCGCGCGAGTTAATGCCTTCCGACACAGACCAGATTGCGAATCAGGCGGCGGCCTTCGGCCCACCTTAGCCAGACGCAAGGCAGCCCCGGCGGACCTTGAACCTCACCGCGGGTTAACACGTCTCTACAGGTGAGGCAGGAGAGCGGAGGACTCAATGAGAGCAACAACTCGTGCGTCCGGCGCGACCGGCCTTGATGCCATGAAGACCGGTCGCCTGTGGCTCAAGCTCGTGGTCGCAGGCGGCCTTGCCATTGACGGGTACGTGCACTGGAATCTGGCCCCTGACTTCGACTCTTTCGTAGGCGCCGGGCCTCACCATGTAAGCCAAGGTCAGCTCTTCCGCGTGGAGGCGGTGCTGGCGGCGATCGCCTTGCTGCTCGTTCTGTTCATGGATCACCTGCTGGCCGCAGCCGTGGCGTTCGTGACCGCAGCGGGTGGCCTCGCGGCGGTTCTGCTCTACCGGTACGTCGACGTTGGGGCCATCGGCCCGTTACCAGACATGTACGACCCCACCTGGTACCCCGAAAAGACCATAAGCGTGATCGCTGAAGGCATCGTGGCGCTGGCGGCCATCGTCCTGATCCTAGGTAACCTTCGCGATCGCAGGGAGCAGCACGAAGGGGGCCCAGGCCACGCTCGTCGCGCGGTTTGAAGGAGTCGTCGTCGCTGGCACGACCTCGGTCAGCCCGTAGCCATCCAGTCTGGAGTCATCGACCAGCAGGTGAGCAAAAGAGCACACCAATCAGGACACTGGATCGGTGGACAGCCCCTGCCCGCTACGCTGATGCCTGTTGAAGGGGAGTAGCTCATACGCCGGTTGATCGACACGCTGGGACGTTCGCGTCCCCGGTCACCGGGCCCACACGTTCGCTGTGGGTGGGTGAGACCTTCGATGCGATGTCAGTTGTTCTTTACGTCTGCCGTGGGTCGAGGCTCCGCCCCCGGGGACAGTGTCCACGCCTCGCCTGCGGCCCAGGAGCGAGGCATGCCAGCGTGCTCCACGCCTTAACGTTGCTCGCCTGCGCAGCGACGATCTACCTCGCCTGCGAGTGATTCATCAACGCCATCGAGTGGTTCGGGTCGAGCTCAAGGTCGGTCCACTCGCCGTGGGCACAGTCCTGGCCGCCGCCGGCACAGCCTCGCCCGAAAGCATCGTCACCTCCTGGCGGCCGCAACGCTGCCAATGTTGCGCCAGTAAACGCGCACCCGCCAGACTCATCCCAGGATCGAATCGACGCCCCGGTTTCGATGTCACCTACTTTTCGTGTTTCGACACTTCATCAGCGATTCACTCGCTTTCGCCTTCCTGATCCCCACCTGACGCCTCAAGGGCGCCGTTTCCTCATCGCTCACCACGCACAGCATTCAACCGGCGTGAACCTCCCCCAAAACTGTGGAGACATGCGCTATGAGGAGTAGTCATGTCGGAGAAACGAAGGAAGTTCGACCAGGAGTTTTGTGAGGGGGCTGTGCGGATCGTCCGGGAGACCGGTAAATCGATCGCTCAGGTCGCTCGTGATCTTGGAATCAACGAGGGCACGCTGGGCCGTTGGTATGGCTAGGATCGTGCCGAGCGGGAGGGCACCAGCGGCCTGTCTGTGGATGACATCGCCGAGCTGAAGCGGCTACGCAGCGAGAACGCCGAGCTGCGTATGGAGCGCGATGTCCTCAAGCGCTCCGTGGTCCTGTGGGTGAAGGAGGCGACGAAGTGAGCGTGGCACGCTTCATCGCCAACCAGAGGACCTTCTACCGCGTCCCGTACGCGGTGTGCTGCGTGATCCTGGGAGTAAGCCAGTCGTGGTTCTACAAGTGGCTCAACCGGCCGGCCACCCCGGGTCAGCGGCGCCGAGCTGATCTGGACGCCGAGGTGCTGAAGATGTTCAACACATCCAAGCGCACTTATGGCTCGCCTCGGGTGCATGCCGACCTGCTTGCGGCGGGGTGGACGGTCGGCGTGAACACGGTCGCTGACTCGATGCGTCGCCTAGGGCTTCAAGGGCGAAAACCCATGCACAGTATGGGATTAACCCGCCAGGACAGGAAAGCACCGAAATTCCCCGACCTGCTCAAACGGGACTTCACCGCGCCCGGGCCGAACCTGACGTGGTGCGGGGATATCACCGAGATCCCCACCGATGAAGGCAAGCTGTACATGGCCACCGTGCTCGACCTGTTCTCTCGACGGCTGCTGGCCGCCCCGACCTCCGAGCACCCGAACGCGCAGCTGGCCGCTGATGCGATCAAGATCGCTGCCGCGGGACGCGGCGGACGCACCAAAATCGAGTCGGTTATCTTTAATACCGACCGCGGCTCGACCTATACCGCGAGCAGTTTTACGTTGCTGTGTAAGGACAAACTCGGGATCAGGCAGTCGATGGGACGGGTCGGTTCGTGTTTTGACAACGCAGCTGCCGAATCGTTTTTCTCGACCCTCGAGCACGAAGTTCTGTCCCGGCGTGCAAAGCGGACGCAGGCGACCTCGGCCCGAGGGGGGAGCTCATCGCCCGATCCGTCACGAACAACCTCTACCGGTTCGTCATACCCGCCGTCGCAGGCCCAGCCAGGCTGGTGCCACCGGCCAGCCTGCCGACAAGAAATCGGGTCTGACCGCCAACTCGCTCCGCGTGGCCGCCATCCGCGGTCGCCTCCGCGCCCAGAAGTCAGGACAAGGAACCTGGTTGAGCTCCAAGAAATGGGTTCAGGAGTACCAGAAGAATAAGTACTCACGAGGCTGAACTGCAGGGCTGCTGACCACCGAAGCGGCATCCAGACCCTGAGCTTCGGCCCGACCCCGACGCACCGTGTCCGGCGCCACCCCCGCCGCCAGTGCGACAACCGCGACACCCCCGGCACCCAGCTCGGCAACCTCCGCCCCAACCACAACCGACGCCGAAGCTCGCTCAGATGCGTCCGCCTCGCCTGAGGTGGCGCGAAGCCCCGCCGCCTCGAACACGTCGCGAGCATACGTCCACGGCGCCGGCAGCTCGCCCGGCTTGATCGGGTTGCACTCACCTGCTCTGGCCGACGCATTCACGGCCCTCGACGCGCTCCACGCGCGCAGCGCTTGGGGTCAGTTCACCACCGCTCAGCTACCAGCCGGGGCGAGGACTATTTCGAACCGCGCCCGGGTCCACGTCTCGGCCACGACCTGCCCGTCCGGGGTCGGGGTGCCCGCGGGCTGGTCGGCGAACTCGCGGATGAGTGAGTCTCTGACCCCGAATACCGAGTCGCGCTCGAGATAGTCGTCACCGGCCACGAAGATGTGGGTGACCAGGGTCCGCTGCCCGGGCGCTGACACCATGAAGTGCAGGTGCGCGGCCCGCATCGGCGAGCGTCCGGTGGCCCCCAGCAGCGCTCCGACAGGCCCGTCGTCCGGAATCGGGTACGGTACCGGTTTGACCCCCTTGAACGAGTACGACCCGTCCGCGGCTGCGAAAAGATGCGCACGACAGGCCGTCCGGTCATCGGCGTACTGCACGTCGTAGAGACCGTCGGCATCGCATTCCCATACCTCGATGCGCGCGCCGGGCAGTGGCGCACCGGCGCAGTCACGCACGGTTCCCTCGACCCAGCACGGCATTCCCGTCGCGCCGTGCGACATGTCGCCGCCGATCGCGATCTCGGGTGAGTGCGCGACGAAGAACGGTCCGACCACGGTGGCCTCGGTGGCATCGCCGTATGCTGCGTTGTTGACGGTGATCGTCTGCATTGAAAACCCCAACACGTCAGAGAGCAGCACGAACTCCTGGCGCCGGTCGTCGGTGATGTGCCCACAGGCAGTGAGATAGTCGATCGCCTGCCGCCATTCCGCCTCACTGAGCCGCACGTCGCGGGCGAACGCATGTAGGTGGCGCACCAGCGACTCCATGACCTGTTTCAACCGCGTCGATTCCGTACCGGCAAAGCTCTGCACCACCCGATCGGTCAGCGCGGCCTCACGATCGGCCTGTTCCCTTGAGGTCATGAGCCATCTCCCCTTCGTACGGGCTCCGCGCCGGACCAAGCATCGTGCAACAGCTGGCTCAGGTTCGCCTCAGTGACGCGCCGCGGATTCGACTCAGGCACGGCCGGCAGGATCAGGCCCACGGCCTCGCGAATCTG
>PMJN01000087.1 GCA_003157445.1 Micrococcales bacterium | reverse complement strand
AAGCGCCCGGGGTCCTGGGCTGACGCGGCCGCCATCGGTGGGCCATCAACCGTGGAGCAGTCCAGTTGTGGAGGCCAGGGTGTCGGCCGCACCTGCGCCTACGCCGGTCAGCGGCGATCGCGCCATTCCAAGGCGCTGTGCTGCCATGGCCAGGCAGGCAATCAGCAACGGGATGATGCTCATCCCGTACCGACTGACCACGTGGGGGAAATAGGTGTCGCTGCCCAGGTAGACCTGCAGTTCGACGATGATCGGGTAACTGATCATTCCCAGCAGCGCCGCGCCGCCCAGCGCCCGCTCTACCTCCCGCTTGCGTGTCACGCCCAGCAGTACAAGGGGGGCGGCTGCGGCAAGGAAGGACAGCACACGGACCCACAGGGTCAACCAGGTGCCTGTGAGCTGGGCAGGGAGGAAGAAGTCACCGATCACCTGGAACCCCGTGAACGAGGTGCTAAAGATCGCAGCGACCGCAGAGCCGACGATCGGTCGACCACTGAAACCTTCGATAGGGCTCTTCCACCCTGCCAATCCCCGCCCTGACTGGAACGCGACCCAGCCCCCGTAGACGACGACGGTAGCGGCCAGCACACCGAGCACGATCAGGGCGAACTCTCGTGCCTCTTTGCGATGGTCTTGCCGCCAGGCGAGGACGGCGACGATCAACAGCACGCCTGCCAGCGACAACATCGGCAGGGCGTTGAGCACTTTGGTCGCGGCGGCGAGCCCGGTGACCAGGGTAGGAATGATCCATCCGCGCTTGCCCTGCACCATGATCCGAGCCAGCATGAGGACGGCTAAAGATCCGCACAACGCGGCGGGCGCGTCGTTGGTGACCGTCGCAGAGGCGTACAGGACCTGCGGGCACAGTGGTAGCAGAATCGCCCCGAAAGCAGCTAGTTGCCACCGTGCCCCAAGGCGGCGAACCGCGAGGTAGAGCACGAGCATGGCCGCGAACAACCAGGCAATGCCGACGAGTCGAGCCATGGTGATGAAGTGCGAGTTGCCCGGCAACGCAGCCTCGCCCACCCGCGCGAGCACTCCCGTGATCGCGTAGTACAGCGGCGGATGAACGAAGTTGTAGTCCTGGCCAAGTCCGGGGTANNCGATGGTCGAGCCCTTGGCCGGCATGTGTCCCTGCGAGATCTGATAGGCGTAGTCCGCATGGGTGGCTTCGTCGAAGACCGACAGTTCCGGAGCCCGGTGGATGACGATGCCTACTAGCCCGATCGCGATCACCAAGAACGCGCACGAGAGAGCAACGAGGCGAATCAGCGGTTCGCCGAGCACTTCGCCCTTGAAATGGCCTTCTACGACAGCGCGCGTGGCAACGTCGCTGCCATGGCTCATCCTGCCTCCGGGATACACATCTGGACCAAGCCAAGTCGGGTGTAGAGGCTCACTTGCCGCCGCTTCTGATGCACATGCTACGACCATCTGGAACCAACCCTAAGGTATTTCCCGGGGCGCAGGAGAACCTGTCAGCGGCAATGGTGTCCTGGACCACCAAACCCGCTCGACACGGACTTCCCCGCCAGGCCAGCGCATGACGCGACGAACATAACCCGTTGCGATGCCGAGTCTGCGGGCGTGCTTAGCGGCGGTACTGCATCTCCTTGGTCCGCTCGAGCTGCTCCTCCAACAGAATGCGGTTGGTGCGCAGCAGGTCGGAGATCACACCGAGCGCCAGAGAGAGAAGGGCGGCAACGGACATGATCGAGCCAAAGATGAGTGACTGGACGTGGCCGCTGGTCTGGCCACTGGCCACCCAGAAGATCAGGAACCGCCCGAACGGGATCACCGCCAGCACGCCGAACACGGCCGCCAGGGTGGCGAAGATGACGTAGGGGTTGAACATCAAGTAGCTACGCATGATCGCGGAGGCCGACTTCACCATGTGGTGGCCAGCATTCTTGAAAAGGCGCGACTCTCGCGTCTTGGCATTGGTCACTACCGCGACGCTCGCAATGCGCAGGCGCTTGTTGCCGGCCTGGATGATCGTCTCCATGCAGTAGCTGAACTGCGTCAAGACGTTAAGGCGCAGCAGCGACGCCCGCGAGTACGCGCGAAAACCGCTCGCAGCGTCCGGCAGCTCGGTGCTGGCCGCGCGGTTCACGACCTGGCTGCCGACGCGTTGCATGAGCTTCTTGAAGGGCGAAAAATGCGCAATCGTCTGGGTCTGGCGGTCCGCGATGACGATATCGGCCTCGCCGGCGATGATCGGCTTCACCAGGTCGCCGATGCGGTCCTGCGGGTACTGGTTGTCGCCATCGGTGTTCACCACGATGTCCGCACCATGGGAAAGCGCGTAGTCCACCCCGTCCCGAAACGACCGGGCCAGGCCCATGTTGCGGGTGTGGCGCACGAAGTGCGTCACACCGTGGGCCTGGGCGACCTCCACGGTGCGGTCCGTGGACCCGTCGTCGATGATCAGGATCTCGATCTGGTCCACGCCGTCGATATGGGTCGGGATCGAGGTGAGCACCGCGGGCAGAGTCGCCTCCTCGTTGAGGCAGGGGACCTGAATGAAGACCTTCATGTAGATCCTGTCAGTTGTGCCTGCATGGCATCGACCCGCGCTGGCGCGTCAAGTGCCTAAGAACCCACCACAGGTTATCCCAGCACGTCACCAGGGCTCGGCGTGACACGACCGGGCACCGTCTACTCAAGGGTGACGCTCACGCGACGCTGGGTCCCTCTTGCCCGTGAGGTGGCAGTTTCGTACCCCCGGTGAGACTGACCAGTGCGGCCAACAGCAGGTCGGCGAGCAAGATGATGACCCTGGAGGCGACGACCACAGCAACCACCTGACCCGAGGTCAGCGCGCTCAACAGCACGAAACCGAGAACGACCTCGCGCATACCGGCACCGGCGGGGGCCGGCAGGAAGAGTATGCCGGCCGAGA
The DNA here is from genome assembly GCA_003157445.1 of Micrococcales bacterium. GTDB lineage: Bacteria > Actinomycetota > Actinomycetes > Actinomycetales > Dermatophilaceae > UBA4719. The sequence goes on along the minus strand of PMJN01000087.1, from coordinate 34 downwards.
CGGCCAGACCCATGCCGCCGATACACAGCGCCAG
>PMJN01000455.1 GCA_003157445.1 Micrococcales bacterium | reverse complement strand
CGCTGGCGGGAGCATTTCTGACCCAGAGCTGGGACCGTCCGTTGATGCGCCATCTGAACCCACGACCAGGATTCGGCTAGTACCCGTCCATACAAGGAGCCTTGAGCAAAATGAGTGAACAACCTGCCCCCTACGGTGCCGGCGCCCGCGACGGCTCTGCCACCACGTCGTCGCCCAGGCGCATCCGAATCCCACACCTTCAGGCGATGAAGGAACGCGGACAACGATGGGCAATGCTCACGGCCTATGACCAGTACGCCGCCGAGATCTTCGACGAGGCCGGCATACCCGTTCTCCTGATCGGCGACTCGGCCGCCAACAACGTGTACGGGTATGAGACGACCGTGCCGGTCACGGTGAACGAACTTATCCCGTTGGTCCGGGCCGTCACGCGCTCTGCCAAACACGCCCTGGTCGTGGCCGACCTGCCGTTCGGGTCCTACCAGGCCAGCCCGACCCAGGCACTGGGCACGGCGACCCGGTTCATGAAGGAAGGCCGGGCGCACGCGGTCAAGCTCGAAGGGGGATGTGCCATGGTCCCCGAGGTCGAACTGCTGGTGCGGGCCGGCATACCGGTGATGGGCCACATCGGCTTCACCCCCCAGAGCGAGCACGTCCTGGGGGGATATCGCATTCAGGGACGCGGCGACTCGGCGGACGCACTGGTTGAGGATGCCCTCGCCCTGGAGAGGGCCGGAGCCTTTTCGGTCGTCATCGAGATGGTGCCCGCATCGGTGGCCGCACGGGTCACCGAGGTTCTGCACATCCCGACGATCGGGATCGGCGCCGGGCCAAGCTGTGACGCCCAGGTGATGGTCTGGCAGGACATGGCCGGGCTTCGCGGCGGCAAGTCACCAAGGTTCGTCAAGCAGTATGCGGACCTGCGCACCAGCTTGAGTGAAGCTGCACGCGCCTACGCCTCAGACGTGGTGGGCGGGACTTTCCCCGCGGCTGAGCACTGCTTCGAAGACTAACCGGCACCAACGAGGTGCTCAGGTCATCCTCAGTAACTCATCTTGCTGTGGCACTTAGGCCATCCTCAGGGCTGGACCGACCGATGCGGCGGTCAGTGTCCTGACCCGGATGCTCAGCACCAGCGACATCCGCAAGTTGGGTCGCCGTCAAAGGGTCATGCATCACCAAATGCTCCTGGAGCCACCCGGCAAGGGATGCGCCACCGCGCTCAAGCATGCGGGTTGCGGTACTTGTTGAGTTCGTCCAACGCTTTCGTCGGCGGCCGGACGACGATCAGTTCGCTGTGAGAGCAAAAAGACCCGAGCCGGGGATTGTGCAATCGTCGCCATCTTGGTGTGCTGAGTATCTGGATATATTCGCTAGTTGTCCGGCGAGTCCGGCGGAACGGATCGAGGTCGCGATGCCAACTGCAGAAATGGAATCCAGCGAGGTTCCAACCGAAGGCGCACAGGGTGCCCCCGTCATCGAGGTGAGTCGGGTGGTGCCCTTTCCGATTGACAAGGTGTGGCAACTCCTGACCACTTCTGCCGGGGCAGAGGCTCTCTTGGGCGAGGGCGCGAAGCTCGGCACCAAGGGTGAACCTTGGCACAGTGTGGACGGCACCTACGGGGTAGTCCGCAGCTACCATCCGATGGAGCAGATGAGGCTCACCTGGCACGCCGACGAGCATGCGGCAGCCACGCTGGTTGACCTACGGCTGACCCCTGAAGGCAGCGACACACGCCTGGACCTGCGCCACGAGCACCTTGACGACGCATCGCTCAGCCAGAGCATGCCGCAACACTGGGATGAGGCCCTCTCCCGGATCGCTGGGCCACCTACCTGACTTCGCCGCAGCCCAACGCCACGAGGACTCTGGCCGACGGTATCTCAGACAACTGCGCTGCCGCAGACCCCGACGTCTGTCTGCCAGCGAAGGCTCAGTCCTGTTGCCCCTTGTCGTCCCATGCCTTGTCCTCTGCGTCCCAGCGCTCGGTGTTTTCCTTGGCGTGCGAGAGCGCCTGCTCCGCGGCAGCGTATGTGTCAAACGGCCCCATCAGCCGGTCCACCGGACTCTTGTTGGCATCATCCTCAACCGCTCCGGTACCTACGTTGAACCAGTACGCCATGGAAACCTCCTTGTAAGTCAACCAGCAAGCCCTGCCTAGACTTCACAGTATGTCGATCACCTATGCGAGCGTCACTCCAGGAATCATCAGCGCACGCCGTGGCGTTCCCAGCTCGATCGCGCGACCGGAGTATGTCGATCGGCCGACACCTGCGAAGTACACCGGTCCAGAGGTCAAGGACGCCGAAACCATCCAGAAGATGAGGATCGCCGGACGCATCGCAGCTCAGGCGCTAGAGGCCACAGCCGCGGCGATCGCCCCGGGGGTCACCACCGACGAGCTTGACAGGGTCGGCCACGAGTACATGCTCGACAACGGCGCCTATCCCTCGACGTTGGGCTATCGCAAGTACCCTAAGTCGCTGTGTACCAGCGTCAACGAGGTCATCTGCCATGGCATCCCCGACGACCGCCCGCTGCAGGACGGCGACATCGTCAACATCGACATCACTGCCTACATTGATGGGGTTCACGGAGACACCGATGCCACATACCTTGTCGGTGACGTCGACGAGGAGTCCCGACTGCTCGTCGAACGCACCCACGAGGCCATGATGCGGGCCATCAAGGCGTCAAAGCCCGGCCGGGAGATCAACGTCATCGGCAGAGTGATCCAGAGCTATGCGAAGCGCTTTGGCTACGGAGTCGTGCGCGACTTCACCGGCCACGGCATCGGCAGTGCCTTTCACTCCGGGCTGGTGATACCCCATTACGACGCGGCCCCGCAGTACAACACCGTGATCCAGCCCGGGATGACCTTCACCATCGAGCCGATGCTGAACCTGGGCACGGTTGAATGGGACATGTGGGACGACGACTGGACCGTCGTGACCAAGGATCGGAAGCGCTCCGCCCAGTTCGAGCACACCCTGCTGATCACCGACACCGGTGCGGAGATCCTCACCCTGCCCTGATCGCACAGGCTCGCTGCAACCGGAAGGCGTCTCATGCCCACCGCTCATCACCCACTTGGCATCGACATTGGCGGCAGCGGGATCAAGGGAGCGCCCGTGAACCTGGACAAGGGCCAGTTGGCCAAGGATCGGCTCCGCCGTGATACCCCCAAGCTGTCCTCACCCGCAGCGGTGGTCGACATCGTCGCCCAGATCGCAGCACATTTCGCCGGGGACACCGGTGACTCCCCCATCGGCGTGACGCTGCCAGCTGTCGTGACCAACGGCGTGGTGCGAACTGCAGCCAACATCGACCCTGCTTGGATCGGCACGGACGCGCGCAAGCTGTTGAGCGACAGACTCGGCCGTCCGGTCACGGTGGTCAACGACGCGGACGCTGCCGGGCTGGGCGAGCTTCATTTCGGGGCGGCACGGGGCGCGAACGGTCTTGTTCTGATGAGCACTCTGGGCACCGGTATCGGCTCCGCCCTGTTCTACGACGGCACGCTGGTTCCCAACTCCGAGCTCGGACATCTGGAGATCGACGGCCACGAGGCTGAGCACCGGGCGGCATCAATTGTCAGGGAGGACAAGAACCTGTCCTGGCAGGAGTGGGCCGACCGTCTGCAGCGCTACTACTCCCACGTGGAGGACCTGCTCTGGCCGGACCTGATCGTCGTCGGTGGAGGGGTGTCCAAGAAGGCCGACAAGTTCCTGCCACTCCTGGATGTTCGGGCGCCGATCGTAGCCGCTCAGCTTCAGAACTCGGCCGGCATCATCGGGGCGGCCTGGCTGGCCTGCAACGGCCCAAGCCCTGCGCCACCTGCCAAAGCCTGACGGCCAGGTTTAGCCGAGCATATGGCTCTAGCGAATACGGGACAGGTCCGCGAGCAGCTCAGGGGCTCGACGCTCATAGATCCTGGCCCCCCACCGCGTGCCGAGGACCATCGCCGCTGACCCCAGGACAACGGCCAGCCCCAGGCAAAGCCAGCCCATCCACGTGTATCCGACCAGGGCCCCGATCCCGACACCTAGTAGGGGCAGATTGAGGAAGAAGACCGTGGCGCCGGCCACGGCCTGAATGACCACGGTCAGGGCCGAGGAGCCCGGCGGCGCCCCGAAAGGGTTCTCACCGGGGCCCGGCACGGGATAGGGCTTCAGTGCACTCATCACATTGGCCACGCCAAACCCGGTCAGCAGGAGCCCCAGCCCCATCCCGACCAACGCCGGCCACACGCTCCACCGGCCGGTGAGCGCGCAACCAACAGTGGCGTAGGCCGGCAGGAGAAACGAAGCCACCATCGCGGTTGGGGCCAGCCGGCCAACCCGGTCAGCGCGCCCCGACACCCCGGTAGCCACGTGCGCCCAGAAGGCGGTCCCGTCGTAGGCGATGTCGTTGTGCATGCTCCAACCCAGCAAGAATCCGGCGGTGGGCGCCATGGCGAGCGACCACAACCTGCTGCCTCCGCTGAGCGGGGGCAGCAAGAGACCCAACGGCATCAGGAGCATCAGCGCGACCGAGCTGATGTAACGCGGATCCCGCTGCCAAGACGTGATGGACCGGGCGGCCACAGCCCCGGTCGGCGTGGCGGGCATCCGGGCAAACCACCCCAGCCCAGTATCGCGGGTCGCCGGGCGATCCCCGGATGTGCCCCTGGGGTTCTCCAACGCGTTGCGCAACAGCCAGTCCCAGGCGAGCAAGGCCGCGACCAGGAACATGGCTGCCAGGACCAGACGCAAAAGTCCAGACCCGGTCGCGCCGTTGACGATGTCGGCTGGAGCAGCCCAGGCCAGGCCAAGGGGTGTCCATCCGAGCACCTCGCCCACGTTGACCAACAAGCCGGGAGTGGAGAGCCGCTTCATGATCGATGAGCCAGCTATCCCAAGACCCACCGCGAAGAGCAGGACCAGGACGGACACTGCCTCTCTGCCCCTACGGTGCCGAGACATCGCCGAAACCGCCGTTGAGGTCACTCGACTCAGCGCCACACAGGTCAGTACCC
>PMJN01000463.1 GCA_003157445.1 Micrococcales bacterium | reverse complement strand
TTCAAATCCCACCGCCACCGCCAAACTGAGCACAAATCAGTCCCTCCCAGTTTCGTCAGGGAGGGGCTGATTTTGCGAGTGGTCTCAATGCGGTCTCAACTGGCCTGCGGGACGTACCGTTGCGGGCGCAGGCGCGTCGTCGTCCTGGCTTCAGAGCAGCCCGTCTATTCGGTCCGCTACGTCGTGGTGGATCGCATCGATCATGTGCGCGTAACGGCGGGCCATGGCGGGGATGGACCAACCCATGATTCCCATCAGGGTGCGCTCACTGACTTCCTGGAGCAAGAGCACTGTTGCCGCCGTGTGTCGGCATCATGCAGTCGGCGTCTCGTAGTTCAGCTGTCACGGAGCAACTGCTTCCATGCGTCCCAATCGGAGCGGCTGTTCCGGTCGGCGTTGCGAAGACCCAGCCCCCGTCGAGCGCGGCTCAATGCATAATGCCGATGACAGCGCGTTGCGCGAGCGCGACGAATCTCGTGGCACCCGGTACGCCGCCACCTCGCGGGTCTGAAGTGGAGCAGGCACAAACGTTCCGTCTCGGTGGCCAGCTGACAGCGTAGATCCGGGACCTGGTTGCTCGGCATCTCCCTAGGAAAGAGATGTTCGCTCAGGGTGCCACGAGCCAGTGGGGGAACAAGTGCCTATCTCCGGTCCCTGGCAAACCCGGGGAGGCGTAGCCGGTGCTCAACCTGACCCCCACTGCCAGCATGAGATCATCGGAGTGCGGGTCACGCGGCCGAGACGTCGCCGGAGACCTCACGGTCCTCGCGGTGCACGCCCGTGATGATGGCGTAGGTCGCACCGGCAATGGCGGCGCCGATGATCGGCGCGACCCAGAAGAGCCACAGCTGACCAGGGGCGCCGTTGCCGTTGAAGAACGCCACACCAGTCGAGCGAGCCGGGTTGACCGAGGTGTTGTCGATCGGGATCGAAATGAGGTGAATTAGGGTCAGGCTCAGCCCGATGGCGATCGGCGCGAACCCCTCTGGAGCACGCTTGTCCGTCGCGCCGAGGATGACATAGAGGAAGAACCCGGTCAGCACGATCTCGATGGCCAAGGCTGCCAGGAGGCTGTAGTCGCCCGGGGAGTGAACGCCGTACCCGTTCGCAGCCATGTTGCCGGTGGCGACAAAACCTGGCTTGCCGTGGGCGATCAGGTCCAGCACGCCGCCGGCGACGAGTCCGGCAACCACCTGCGTCCCGATGTATGGCGCGGCGTCCTTCCACTCGAACCGCCTGGCGACGGCCAGCCCGATGGTGACCGCGGGGTTGAAGTGGCCGCCGGACACGTGGCCCACGGCATAGACCATCGTCAGGACGGTGAGGCCGAAGGCCAGTGCGACCCCCAGGAAGCCGATGCCAACCGAGAAAGACCCGGGTTGACTGATGAACTTGGCAGCGATAACGGCGCTGCCGCAACCCCCGAAGACAAGCCAGAACGTGCCAAGGAACTCAGCACCCAGCCGGGCGGACATGTTGGGGGTGTTCATCTCGATGGTCCTCCGTGCGACGGGCCGGGACTCGACTGGGCCAAACCAACGATCGCGGACGCACGATGAGGGTGTCAACCCCAGTCGCCCGGGCCGTGAAGACACCAGAACACCGAACCATCTCCGGCCGGATACCGTTCAGCTGAACCATCTGGCCGCGATAAGCGAACCCATCGACCCGGAGACATCAGAAAGCCGAACTCCGCCGGGACGGGTCACACCCTTGGCACTTCACCCTTGCCTGACACGATGGTCGTACTGCGCAAGGCCGCCCTGTTGGGGCGCCTGCCATGGGCGCCTTCGCCTCACCGGATGGACCGAGAAGTTCTAGTTGATGGAGGTTGACCTACATGCCCACAGGCCTGGATCCGGACACGATCGGTCCGGTCGACGTCGCCTTGACCGTCTTTGAGGGAAACGACTTCACCGGCGACGTGGCACCTGCGCTCGCGGAGCTGCACGACAGCGGTACGTTGCGCGTCATCGATCTGGCCTTCGTGCGCAAGGAAGCCGACGGCACCACCTCATTCATCGAAGTCGGTGACGCAGACGTCGCAGCCGACTTCGAGCGAGTCAACAACACCGCGTTCGACCTGCTGAGCGACGAGGATCTGACCCCGCGGCAGCAACGGATGACCGGATGGCCAAGATCAGGGAGCTCGGACAGATGAAATCCGAAGGTCTTCTGACCGACGAGGAGTTCGCCGCTGAGAAGGCCAAGCTCCTCGCCGGCTAATTGTCGCAGCAGTTCTCACCGCCGCCCAGAACCGCCCTTGTTATCCTCCACTGCCCGCTTCACAAGTAACAAAGGGAGGAGCAGCCCTGCGATAAGTGAGGCTAGGGACTTAAGCCCTCCTTCGACCCAGAGACTGCTCCCGCTGGCCTTGGCAGGTCTGGACCATGCGCAGACCGGGCCGAGCGCGAACGCTGGCGGGCGCGGTTGAACGAGCTGAGAATGGGTAACCGGTCACCGATCCCTTGCGGACACCCGTTGACCGGGGTGGGCCGATTCCCCAATCTGGCCGGCGGCCCAGCCCGCCCTGCCACGCGCGAGACCCTCCACTGTTGCCGACGTGCATAACCATGCACAGACGGAGCCCGGCCGAACTACCGGATCTGCCGCACTTCGTTCGTGCTGGGGTGTAGCGGGTCCTTATCACTGATCGTGAATTCGGATTGCTCGCTTTGCGGTCGCGACGGCCAGCGTAGGACGCCAAGGATGCAGGGTTGATCAGGTGCCTCGGCGCGCGCTGAAGGTGCGCGTTGGTTCGTTGCGCGGGTCGGGTGTAGCAGGAACCCGACCTGATGTAATATGATTTTCGTACTATTTAGGAGGTTCGCAGATGGATGTCGTTGTGTTTGGGGCCACAGGCCCCACGGGGGTGCTCCTGTGTGAGCAGGCCCTGGCTGCTGGGCATTCGGTTCGGGCGGTCAGTCGCAGCTCGGGGCCGCTGCCGATTTCGGACTCGGGGCTGACGCCGATTCGTGCCGACGCCGTCTCTGGCGAGGGAGTCCGTGAGGCGGTTCTGGGAACCGATGCGGTCCTGTCCGTGTTGGGCGCGCCCTACAGTCGCCATGCGATCGGCATCTACTCCATTGGGACTGCCCACGTGGTGGAAGCGATACGGGCAGGCGCCCGCGGCAACCGGCTGGTCGTGGTCAGCTCAGGTTTGACGTATCCCGCTCCCGGTCACTTCGGATTGGTCGCCGAGCACGTCGTGTTCCCGATCCTGCGCAACGGCCCCGGTCGCACCCTGTATGCGGACATGCGGCGGATGGAGGAGTACCTGCACACGTGTGGCGACATCGACTGGACCGTGATGCGTCCGGGCCGCCTGACCAAAGACACGGCGGTATCGAACTACCGGCTCGATGACAATTTCCCGACTCGTGGCTATACCGCCCGCGGCGACCTGGCGGCCGCGATGCTCGCCGAGCTTGGCCCGGACGGGCATATCCACCGCGCTGTCGCCCCGACCACGCGATAACCAGACGACGACCTATGCCTACTAAGATCCGACTCTCTGCCAAACGCGCCCTAGTTACGGGGGGAAGCCGGGGCATCGGGGCCGCAAGCTCACTGGCGCTGGCCCAGCTCGGGTGCGATATCTCCATCAGCTACCGACACGACGCGCAAGCGGCCTCCGCCGTGACCAGCGGCTGCGCGCGGCTGCGGACTTGGCTGCGCTGCATCGGCTCTGCCTGGCCTTGGTGCCGGGCATGATAAGCGGCTTCGGCAAGGTGATCGTGATCTCCTCGGGTGTGGCATGGGAACCTGACGCACCCGGTCTGGCCGCGCATGGAGTCAGCAAAGCTGCCATGGACGCCTACACAAGGTATGCCACGTTCGAACTAGCCCCCGGGGCCGTCGCCATCAACTCCCTGCAACTGGGCATGGTTGAGACGGCTGGCAGCAGCGTCGTCCCGGCACCAGAACGCAGTGTCCTGGCCGCGGCGATCCCGGCAGGGCACATCGCGACACCTGAGGACACTGTTGGCGTGGTCGCACGACTGGCCCAACCTGGCAGTGGCTGGATCAAAGGGACCACCGTCCTCGTCGCCGTCCTGTCCTGCACTGAGCACGACCCCGACGAGGCATCGTGAGCACCGACCCCGGGAGCCTCCCGACTCCTCGGAGCGTCAGGGCACAGACGCTGCAGCGCGGGCTGCAGGACCTGCGCATTGAACTGAGCATCCTCACTGACAAGATCGCCCAGGCCGCCGGGCTGAACCCTCGCGACCTGGACGTCCTTGACGTGGTCGTCCACGATGGCGGCCTCACCCCGAAGCAACTGGCCGAGCGCACCGGCATTCACCCGGCCACCCTGACCGGAGTGCTGGCCCGCTTGTACGACGAAGGATGGGTCACCCGGACTAGAGACCCCATCGACGGCCGGTCGGTGCTGATCCAGCTCGAGCCCACTCGCGTGGCTCAGCTCGAAGTTCTCTACGCGCCCGCGAACGAGCTCCTCGGGCAAACCTTGGACCGACTTACCCCAGCTCACGCCAGCACGATCCTGCAGTTCCTGGCAAACGTGAGCGCCGC
>PMJN01000434.1 GCA_003157445.1 Micrococcales bacterium | reverse complement strand
CCCGACGAACCCTGACGCGTTCCTAACGACTGGCCACATACGGCCTTCCCGATCCCGCTGTGGAGTAGTCGATGCGGCTGAGGCGGAATTTGGCTGATCGGCTTTAGCCGTTGCCGATAGCTGGGGCGTTGCTTCGGATCGGTCCGTTGACAGGAGGTGCGCCAACGACGGGGCTTTCCGCTGTCAGCATGAGCGTCCCGGTGAACGAACCCGCTACGGAATGACGAAGCCCGCGTTTTTGCCAGGTCGACGCAGCCTCTGCGCGTGTCCGTAGACGGATCCTTTGCGGACCCGTTGATCGGGGCGGGCCGATTCCCCAATCTGGCCTGCGGCCCCAGCAGACCCGGCCACGCGCGAGACCCGTCACTGTTGCTGACGTGCATAACCATGCATAGCCGAAGGCCGCCCAAACAACCGGATCTGCCGCGCTGGGCGCGCTCCTGCCGAGTTGAGGACGCTCTCTCATCTTGATTATGCGGGCGGACAGGCCGAGCCATTTTCGGACCCTTGCCGCGACATTGCAGGCGGGCACCGTGTTAACTGGCACGGTTGGGGAACTGTTGCGCTGATGGGAGAAGGCATTGTGGCTGGACCCGGAGAAGACAAGACCTACCAGGGCACACGAAGTGGTACGACCGCTCCGAGCGTTTCACAACCAAGGGTGAACACGCTGTCAATCCTCTCGATCGTTCTTGCTGCTGTAGCCGTGGCGGGCAGTGTCTTCGGGGGTACTTTCGTGCTGGCCGTCTTCGCGGTTGGTGCAGGCCATGTGGCATTGCAGCAGATCAAAGTCCGAGGTGAGCGGGGTGCCATCCTGGCTCACATCGGCATAGGCATTTCCTATCTGATTGCAACCTTCGCCCTGGTCGATAGTGTGTTGCTCTTCTGGCGTTTCCGCGCGTAGCGCCCAAGAGCGAGGGCAGCCAGCCGAACGCTGGGGTGAGTGAGTAAGGCCGCACGTCGTTCCGCATGGATTATCCGGCGAGGGTGGACCAGTTGCGAAAGCATGCCCCGCGCAACAGTAGGTTGCACCCTCGTCATCTCAAACGCACTCAATTGCCGCATTTCGCGCGGTCGTCACGTAGGACCGCGCTGGCGGCCGAGTGTTCGCAACGGGATCGTCTCTCGGAACGCCATCGGGCCCGGTGAGGCGTTGGGACCGATGCTGGACACTTGGCAGTATGCGCAACACTCGCTCCTGCCCGAAGTGCCCGAGCACTGATATCGTCTGCATCCCCGGAAATGTAGGTGCCTACGGATCCGGCAACAACATCACGGTCGGTGCTACCCGCTTCAGTTCAGTCCTGGTGACAACGTACCTGTGCGCATCCTGCGGCTTTGGCGAAGAGTGAGTTGACGACAACACCGGTCTAGAGAAGCTGCGCCGGTGGCGTGCCCACGCTGCAGCATGGCTTGTTGCGGGGGCGGGGACAGTGCGTCAAACCAGGCCTGGCAGTGCATGCTTGCCTGCAGGTAGGTGTCCATGCTCTGAGCATCGAGCCGCCGCCGTCTCGTGCAGCTCATCGTCGTCAACAAAGGCGAACGCCTCAACCCACCGCCCTAGAACGCGGTCAGTGAACAGCACATGGCCCCTTTGCGCTTATCTTGGCGCCCCCGAATCAGCCCGGACGTAGTCGTTGCCGAATCCTCTAACTGAGCCGAGGCCAGCGAATAGTCCAACGTCTAGGACGCGCTGTAGGTCAGGGTCACGCGGCGATTCAGTGCCCGTCCTACGGGGTCGTCTTGGCCGGCCGTCTGATTCGGTGCCACCTCGTTGGCGCTGCCGTGCCCCGCAACGGTGAGGACCAGATCGCGGCGGGCCGCGCCCAGCGCGGTCGCGACGGCCTGGGCGCGTTGCTGGGAGAGGGGGTCGTTGATGGTATCGGTGCCGAGGGAGTCGGTGTAGCCGTCGACGGCCACCGCGGCACCCTGGGAGATGCCCTTGGCCACGTCTGGGATGGCCGCGGTCGAGGCGGGTGTCAGGGTGGCCTTGCCGAACTCGAACAGCAGGTCCGAGGTCAGCGTCACGACCGCGGTCCTGGCGTCCTTCTTGGTCTTCTCGAGCCCGATGATCGAGTCTTCCGCGTTGAGTTTGAGCACCGAGTCGGCCGCCGGTTTGCCGCTCAGGTCGACCACGGAGTCGGCGAGCATCGGCGCGGAGATGTTCGCCGAGCGCAGGCGCGCAAGGTCGTCGTTCTGGTCGGCGTAGGCGGGACCGGCCAACGGCACCAGAAGGGCGATGGTGAGGATCGGCGCGGTCAGGACCCGGCGCCGTCGCCGGTCCCGCGTGGCGGTGCTCACTTCGCCGCGGTCGGGGTCACTGCCGAGAAGGTCGGCCACCCGTCGACCACGAGGACGTCGACCTTCGCGTCCTTGTCCTGCGGGGCGGCGAAGACCGCCCATGCCTCGACCGTCGAGTGGTTGGGGAAGTCGAACTCCACCGCGTCGGCCGGTGAGACGAGCGCCGAGTCCTTACAATCCATCAAGTTGGAGAGCCCTGCCTGCCATGAGCCTTTGGTGCACAGCGGCCGGTACTGCTTGAGGTTCACCGTGTCGGTGAGCTTCGGGAGGTTCGTCACCCCGAGGTCGAACAAGGTCGTCTTGGCGTCGTTAGTCTTGCCCGGGTTGTCCCACCGCATCGCCCAGCGCAAGGTCATGGTCTTCCCTGACACCTCGAGAGCACGCAGCGTCGTGGTGACTGTCCCGCCTGCGTTGTCCGGGCCGCCGGAACCTGCCGTGGCGGCGAACTTCTGCTGGGCGATGACCGCGGTCGTCGTCCCGGCCGAGGTGTCGCTCTTCTTGGCATCACTCGAGCCGCCGGACGCGCCGGCCCTCGACGCTGTGCCGCCTGCCGTGGCGTCCCCGCCCGCTGCGCACCCGGACAATGCGATCAACACGGAGAGCGCCGCGGGGACAAGGAAGGTGCGAGATCGATTCGACCGGGTGGAAGACATGGTGGAAGGAGTATCTCTCGCCAGAGAAGTGTCAGCGCGGGCAGAGCGCCCTGCGCCGCCGTGCGAGCCTATCCCGGACGAGAACCGCCCTTCAGTAGTGGCGGTGCAGCCATTAGCGCCAAGGGTCGGCGGCTTCTGTGGCGAGGTCTCCGGGCGTGGAGCTCGCGGCGCAGCCAGCGTCGCAACTGCCAGCACGAAGCGCTCCATCCGTGTGGTGAGCTACTCGAGCAGCAGCCTGGTTACGTTCACCGACCATGCGGATGTGGATTCGAGATGAGGCTCCGATCATGGTCTGCGTCGACCTCAACGAGGACGGCTACGCAGAGGTCCTGACCGTTGTCCTCGGTAACGAGCACGAGGACGTCCATCGCGCCAGGGGCGACCGCGGCCAGTTCCTCGTCTACGGCGAGAACATGCGGCACACCGACATCGACGAGGCGATCGAGGGCCGCGCCATCACGATCGCCGAACACTGCGAATGGCCCGAGCTCGACGACTAGGAAGAGGGCCACGACACCCTGCGTTGCCGTTCCTCTGCGGTGTTGACGGGGACGGCGGCCAGGACGACGACGATCTGGAAGAGGACTGCCTCTACTCGACGGAGCTGGTGGTCCTGCCCGGCTCGGACATCCATTGGGGCTGGTGACAGCACCGCTACCAGTACCGCTATCCCCATGTGGAGGTCGCTGCCGATGTGCTTTATGTCGACGACGGACAGGTAGCGACGAGTCGCTCGTGAGACTCCGTAGCCAGCGACGAGTTCGGCAATGGATCGGCTACAGAACGGTCCTGTTGACTATGTTCTTGGCACATGAGAGTTCTTGTTGTTGGCGCCTCAGGCATCTTGGGTCAGGCTGTGGTGTCCGCTCTGGCTGGGCACGAGATCATCGAGGCGTCGCGAGACGGCGATCACAAAGTCGATCTGAGGGACGCGGCCAGTATCGCAGCACTGTATTTCGAGGTGGGTCAGGTCGACGCCGTCGCGTGCGCGGCCGGGGT
>PMJN01000201.1 GCA_003157445.1 Micrococcales bacterium | reverse complement strand
AAGTGTCTCGACAACACCCATCTCAGCGCAGGGCCACGAGCCCCTCTACGACCGGGTCATCACGTCGAACTACCAATAGCCGGCAACGTTCGCTCACCTGAGTCGGCCATCATTGCCTGGTAGCGATCAGGGTGACCGTTGAGGCCACCGGAGATCGGGGACTGGGAAGTCACCGGTATTGGGGACGCCTTGTTGTTCCTCGGCCCCCTTCGCGACAACAGGGTTTCTAGACGCTTTCACACAGGGCTCATTGCCCAGTACCGATCGACCAGGTCCCGATGCACATCCTGAACCTGCAGCGCGGCATCGATTCCGTGTCCCTCCTACCATTGCTGACTTGGGACGCGCCGGCGCTCCCCTTGAGGTCCCAAAACCATCGAACTGCACCCCTTGCACGCCCATTTCTGTTGCCTCGCGATCCGCAGCACTGGCGAGGCCGATTGAGATCACAAAGCGGTTAAGACGCAGCGCAGGCGAGAAGGTCGCTCCTACAACGCCCGAACGTAGTCGGGGGCAATCTCAGCGCCCTCAGCTTCGATCTGGGCCAGGACGGCAAGGATGGTACTTGCCAGCCTGGGGCTTATCTCCAAGCCGGAAAGTGCGGCGATCCTGTCCGAGTCTCCGGCAAGGATGTACCCCAGCCGGTCTTCGGTCAGCCCCAGTGCCTACTGAACGGATCGAAGCCTGACCACACTGACAGTCCAGTCGGCGTTGAAGACCTGGTACATCGCCGGCGACGACATGTTCGCCGCTTCGGCTAGTTCTTCCACCGTGCACTGGAGTGCAACCTCGTCGCGGACGAGGCGGCCGATGAGCTTGCGCTTACTGATCTCCCTCTTACAAGCGATTGCCTCATCGAGTCTCACGTGCTCCGCCCCCTGCTACATGGCCCGATGCGCTGTCACGTGACACATGGATGGACCCGAGATGCCTGCCATGTCTAGTATGGCCACAACGAATCGGGTAGCGGACAGGACGAGCCTCACACTTGGGACGATGCGTGCCATCACCGTTCAGGGGACTATTCCAGCGATAGGCAACAAGCAGTTCCGCTGCCAGCCAGACAAGGGATACAGCCAACGGCCAGGACTCAGGAATCCTCTGGGACCCTCGACCTCGCCACTCGCGAGATCTGGTTGCTGTTGCGGCGCCAACATGGAGTGGGCACAAGTTGTTCGCCGACCGAGTTGATCAAGGGACAGTCTTGTGCGCGAGGCAGTCTCGCCGGGTTCTGGTCGCTATTGTGGGGCCGGTGCCTTTTCGGTCATCTCGCGGGGGCCCGGCTTCGAGGCCGGCTCGACTGACCGAATGAGCCCGTGCTGCCATCGGCAGTGGCCATCTAGCCGTATCTCAAACAAGAAGGCATGATCTGGAGACCAGCATGGACAGTGACCACGCGAAGACTGCGACCACAGGTGATCGGTTGCTGGTGCGTGGCTTCGGGTCCTCTGACGTTGCCCGGAGCCAGTCGGCGCCGCGACCCAAGCGCTCGGTCCGTCGGCGGATACTCAGGAGCGGGGTCGCCCTGATGCTGCTGGCGCTGCTGGTGCCAGGGGTCTCCTACGCGCAGGCCCTCACCTACTCGGGAAGCGCCACCTGGCAGATGCGCTCGGTGGAATGGCTGCGTGACCACGGCGCCAGCTCTCTGGTGGATCGCGTCGAGAACTGGTACTACACGTCCAACCTGCCCAGCGGATCGGCCCCCGACAGGGCAGCCCTGCCGTCCGGCGCGGCCCGGGGCGCTTTAGCAGGCCGGGCGTTGCCGGCCTCACCCGCTGCGCCACCACCGCTGGCGCGCCACCCCGTACTACCCGGGGAGGGCACCTGGGTACCGGGCAGGCTCGATCCGAGCGGTGTGCCCGCGATCTACTCGTCGTTCTTCCGCCCTGACCCTCACTACCCGAGCGTGATCGCCGGGGCCGCTTGGATCCGCGCCGGCCACACCAGCGCTCACCTCGTGGCCGGAACGCGGGAACCGGGCGGTGCGCGATGGCCTGGCGGTGCCCGCGTGGCACCAGGCGACGTCCGGAGGCTGGTCGCCACTTTCAACTCCGGCTGGAAGATGAGCGACGCCGCTGGCGGCTTCTACCTCTCCGGACACAGCACGGGCAAGCTGTTGAATGGGCAGGCATCCCTGGTGATCGACAACTCGGGCGCGGCGACAGTCGGTCAATGGGCTCGGGACGTCGCAATGTCCTCCCATGTGGTTGCTGTGCGGCAGAACCTCGCCCTGATCGTGGACAACCGCCGCCCTGTCAACGGCCTGGCCGCCAACAGCGGGCACCGCTGGGGAAGCTTCGAAAACCAGCTTCAATACACCTGGCGCTCCGGGGTCGGAGTCGACGCCAACGGTAACCTCATCTATGTCAGCGGAGAGAACCTCACCCTGCAGACCCTTGCTGTCGCACTAGCCGACGCCGGCGTTGTACGCGGAATGGAGCTGGACATCCACTCGGCCTTGGTCTCCTTCGCCACGTGGGCGCCCTCCCCCACGGGAAAGGTCGTGCCGACCAAGCTCCTGCCCGGGATGGGCCGTCCTGCCGACCGTTACCTTGCCGCAGACCAGCGTGACTTCTTCTACCTCACGCTCAAGTGAGCTGTGGGGCTCTGACAGGCAGCGCAAGAGTGGTTGGCAGTAAGCAGGGAGCTCCGCAAGCGGTATCGCGTAGGACAAGAGGACCAGTTCGGCGTCGTGGGCCTGGTCCTGAGCGTCGTCGTATTGTGGCACCCGCACCATACCGTCACCGGGGACTTCCCCGAGGCGAGCGCCCGTGTCACCGCCCTGCTCGAAGATCGCGGCTACGACAATCGGGGCAATGTTGAGCCCGTTGAACCCGGCCCCAAACACCGCGTTGACAGGGTCATGACCGTAGGCCTCCCACCGCTTGCGATAGTGCCGGATCAGCGCCGCATCCTTCTCAAGCGGGTGAAAGCCGTTACAACAGGCCAGTTGGGGGTTGTCGCGTCCTCCGACGAGCACGACGGGGCAGCGGACGTGACTCGGGCCGGGTCGCGGTCAGCAAAGAGGCGCTGTCAGCGTATTGTCGCAACCCGGTGCCAGCATGGTCGACGTCACCCTGTCGGTCGCGCGGAGTGCGGGGAGTGGAAAAGGAGACGTCGTGGCCGACCAACTCAGCGGTTCGTTGCAGCACGAGCCCTCGGAAGAGCCAGACCGCAGCCGGGAGCAGAGGTGGGCGAACATGTTCGGACGCATCGAGCACTTCCTGTTGCCGTACTTTGGTGGCGCTCAGGTGGGCCCCGTCCAGGCGCCCCCAGAACCACCCCGTGCCGTGTGGGTGTGTGACATCTGCCACCAACCCGCCAGCGGTCACCGGTTCGACTCCTCGAACCGGGGACGCCTGTACTGCCTGTCAACGCCTTCTTGATCGTCCCCCCGCCTGCTCGGTGACCGGTCACGGATCGATCAGCAGGCCCGCCGGGGTCGTCTGCTCTCCCGCCGACGACCGCCACAGCGTGTAGTTACGGGCGGTCGACGCGAACTTCCGGCAGTCCGCCAGATCCTCGCGCCACCAAGCGAACAACCGGTCCACCTGGTCGGCGGCGAGCGCAATCCGCAGCTTTGCCTGATGCCGGCCGCGGGGCCGGTTCATCTCGTCGATCGAACACTCCACGACCCGACGGGTCATCTGCTGGATCTCGACCTTGTGCCGCACCTCCAGGAACAGGAAGTACGTCTTCAACGCCTGCGCCCGCGAGAGTCTGGTGCCTTGGCCGCATCGCGCAGCACCAGGCGAAGTACCCGTCAGCGTCCGGTTGCTCCATCTCCCACAACGGCCGTCCGAACCAGGCCCGGACCTGCCCCACATGCATCACGTGCATCACGTGCATCACGTCCGAGGCGATCGTGCCTCGGCCAGCCCCGCGACGGAACGCGCGAGCACGAACCCGGCCAACACATCAGTCTCCAGAGCGACCAGATCATCAGGAATGACCGGCCCGCGCACTTCCCGCAGATCCCGGACAGCGGCCAGGCCCAACCCAACCCCTCGACTTCAGCAAACCGGCAAGACGAACAGCCCAGCCGGTAGACCCTCAGGAATACTGAGGCAACTTCAAATGCGGGGACCAGTGCGAATCGAGGGTACATGCCCAGGTCCGCGGGCTATAGAGACCACAGAGGCCTCAGGGAAACCACGGTGTCTCTCTAGAAACGGCATTCGGGATGGGACGCGATGTGGACGATGGCAGCGTGATCGTGGCAATCGTGGCAATCGTGGCAATCGTGGCAATCGATTACAGCTGGTGCCTGAGCATGATCGGTGCTGCTCCGCGGTGCGCCTCGACTTGCTCGACACGATCGCCGTCCGCGACGCGGTGATCGCGGCCGCACCGGATGCGATCATCCACCAGGTCACGGCGCTGTCCGGTGCCGGATTCGCCCGCAACCTCGACCGCACCTTCGCGCCGACCAACCAGCTGCGTACGCAGCGAACCGACGCGCTGCTCGCCGCAGCGAAGGTAGCCGGCGTGACCCGGTTCGTCGCCCAGAGCTTCGCCAGCCTGCGCTACGCCCGCGAGGGCAGTTGGGTGAAACCCCCAGTTAGGTATGGACAACCTAAGAACTTGACTGTAATCCTGATTCAAGCGTCGAGTAAAACACCGTTGACTCATTCAACGAGTTGACTCACGCAGCGAGTTGACGCGTCACGTGAGTTGACGCCTTCAACCTCTCGAGGTCACGGGGCGAAGATGAACCAGGATTCACCAGATTCGGACGACGACATCGTCATCACCCCTGGCGGCCCCATGCCGCGGGGCGCGACTCACAGGGTTCCTGCTGGCGGGGAAGTCCGGCAGGAAGCGGACGGCACGTACACAGTCGTTGGCCCTTCGGCCGACCACCCGACTCAAAGGAGTAAGGCTATGCCGAACAATCTCGTTCTCACTCCGGGCGGATACCGTGACGCCGCACTGGTGCACCACGTGGCCGCGGATACGGTGATCGACACGTCGCAGGGTCGCCTCCGTCAGCTGAGCCTCACGGGCGACGTGCTCGCCGATCACGGACCGATGCTCACGCGCGCGGCCGGGCGTCCGCTGCACCCCCTGAACATCTATGTACCCGAAGAGAAGATCGTACCTGCCTTCGGCAGCGGCTGGATCACCTACGCGTCGTGGACGAACAGCAGCGGCACCCCCGTATCCCGCTTCGCAACGACCTGGACAGTACCGCCAGCACCCTCGACATCCAACGGCCAGACGATCTTCCTGTTCAACGGGATCCAGAACTCCACGATGATCTACCAACCCGTCCTTCAGTGGGGGCCGTCAGCTGCCGGCGGCGGAGCAAACTGGGCGGTCGCGAGCTGGTACGCCGACGGCCAGACCGGCCATTCCTTCTTCACCACTCCCGTGAACGTCAACGTCGGTGATGTTCTGACCGGGGTCATGACCCTGACCGGCACCAGCGGCACCCAGCACTCCTACAGCTGCGACTTCAACAGCATCGCGAACACAACACTGAACATCATCAACGTCGAAGAGCTGACCTACTGCATCGAGACCCTCGAGGCCTAC
>PMJN01000487.1 GCA_003157445.1 Micrococcales bacterium | reverse complement strand
TGGCACAACGTCACCAACATCGGCGACGAGCCGATGCAGGTCTACACCGTCTACGCGCCGCAACACCACAAACCGGGCAAGGTGCACCAGACCAAGGCGATCGCCGACACCGACACCGACGACGAACCCGCCGACTGGTCTGTTCAACCAGACCCGGTCGCAGACCAGCACGCCTAAGCTGAGCCGCCGGACCAGGACATCCGCTATTGCCTCATTTCGCGCGGTTGTCACTGGGACCGCGCCGGCGGCCAGGTGTTCGCAAGGGGATCGATCGCTCAGCGGGACTCAAACGCACGTTGGTCCGAGGGCGCGCCTGTCCGTGTCGGTCGGCATGTCGAACTGATCTGTGTACGTCGATGGTGTGGTGGTCGATCTCGGGACTGGCGGTGGCCAAGGCGACGTGCCGCAGGCTCCGTGTCCTGCTGCGTGTGTCACGACAACCACCATGGCGCGTGGGTCGGGCGTTGTTGAGCGTGCGCTGTATAGCTCCTTCGCCTTCATGGCCACCACCATCGAGCGAGGCTGGTTACGCCGGACGATGGTCGGCGTGTGTTCGGCCATCCCCGTGCTCGTCGCGTACGCGCGCATGTACCGTGGCATGCACCATCTCAGCGACGTGGTGGTCGGGGCGATCAACCCCTTGGCCTGCGCGGCGCTGGCCGCCGCCTGTTTGGTCCACCGGCGCGGCGACGCAGGCGAGGCATCACGGCTCGCCAGTGCCGCTGCGCGTGTACCCAGCGCGCGCCCTTGAACACATCAGCGGGAGGAAGCCAGCTAGTGCAAGAAAGATCCGACGAGCAGGTCGACCAGCGCCACCCCGGCAGTCGAGTCCTGCACGCCGTGGACCGGTGGGCGGCCAGGCCCACGCTGGCGCTGGGTGCAGTCGCAGCCGTCCTGGTGTGGGTCCTCATCAGCGTAGTCTCCGGTTTCCCAGCCCGGCTGGAGACCGTGTTCATGACACTTGCGGCGGCAACGACGCTGATCATGGTCTTTGTCATCCAACACACACAGGCCCGTGCCCAGGCGGCCACCCAGCGCAAGCTCGATGAGATCCTTCGAGCTTCACCGGGAGCCGACAACTCGCTGATCACCTTGGAGGAGGCACCCGACAACGAGCTGAAGGCAGCAACCGCCGCCTCCCGNNGAGTGACGCACGGAGTGACGCACGCGGTGACGCACGCCATGAGCCACCGCCCTGACACCCGGGATCGGGCACCTGGACACCGTCCACGGCAATGGCCCGCAGTGATCAGGGGTAGATCGGTCCAGCCACGGCAGGAGCCAAGATGACCGAACTGCCAAAGACGCCCGAGGCGCCTCCCCCCCGTCGGCCACGTCGACAACCCGTTTCGGTGCCCGCGCCGTGCTGGCCGCAGTGGCGCTGGCACTGGTGGCGGTCCCCGGTGCCCTGACGTTACTGCTGGTGGACGAAAGGTGGGCGTCGCTGCTGCGCGTGGACAACGGGGCCCGTGGCAGCCTGCACAACTTCGCGGTGACCCACACGGGGTTCGTCGGCGCCATGCAGCTCATCAGCGACTTCGGGTCGGCCCTGTCATGGCAGATCGTGCTGGTCCCTGTCGTCGGCTGGCTGCTCTGGCGTCGGCTGCCCCGACTCGCCCTGTTCGTGGTGATCACGGCGGCCGGATCATCGCTGCTGAACACCGTGGTCAAGACGTCGGTCCATCGACTCCGCCCGGTCCTGACCCACCCGGTCGCCCATGAGCCCGGCTCAAGCTTCCCCAGCGGCCATGCCCAGGCGGCGATCGTCGGGTACGTGGTGCTGCTGCTCGTCTTCCTGCCGATCCTGCACGGAGTCTGGCGCAGAGCTGCGGTCACGTTCGCGGTGCTCATGGTCCTGGCGATCGGCTTCTCCCGGATCGCTCTCGGCGTCCACTACCTCTCCGATGTCTTAGGCGGCTATTTCCTGGGTGCGGCGTGGATGGCGGCGCTCTTCAACGCGTTCCGTGTCGAGGGCGGACGACGGCCTGTGGATGTGAGGGAGGGACTCGAGCCCGAGCAGGGGCCGCGCCTGTCGAGCACAACCTCTGGCGACGAGAAGCTCGACGACTCGCAGTAGAACCTTGCCAAAGCGCCCGGGGCTCGAAGAACGCTTCGGATCTTTAGAGCACGACAGCACGTTGGGGCCCGCCGCGGTTTAGGTGGTTTAGGTGCTCGCCACGGCAGGGCGACATGTCGGCGAGTGTCCGCACAGGATCCTTGGGTTCACGCGGGGGTGGCCTGCCTTGGGTGGCCTCGAACGCCTCCTGCGGTTTGGTCATGTCGCGGGCGACGGCGAGCTCGCCGAGCACTTCTCCGTTGAAGTCGCGGTAGACCGGCGCGCTGCACAGAACATGGGTCAGAGTGCCGTTCCTTTGGCGCACGGTCAGCGGGTAGTCGGTGAGCGAACGACCAGCGGACGCCGTCGGGGACCTGAGCATTCTCGCCGCCGATCGTCGCAAGCGGATCCGCTTGTGAAACTTCGGATGGCCACCGTCGGTAGGTCCTAGGAAGCCCGGTCGTCCCTTGGCCGGCTGGCTCAGCGAGAGAGGGTATACCGGTGCTGTGTCCTGCCAGTGTCGGGTCATTCGCAGGGTGACAGGACAGGACCAGCGCTCGGATCAGCTGGGATGAGGACATGACGCGATGCTGGGGGAGCCAGGTCCCGGACGATCTCAACGTGGGAACTCCGCCATTGAAACCCCGGTCAAGTCCTTCGCGCTCCGGTAAGCCACTTCGCTCACACCGGAGTTTCGACTGAGCCTCTCAAACTTGGGATGTCTCCGCCTTGTCCTATGGTTGAACGGGTGACCACCTTGGCTGGCGTCCACGCCACTCTGCCGCCGCACCGCTACATGCAGGCGGAGCTGACCGCTGCCTTCACCGAGGTGTGCCTGGGGCCGGATGGCAACCAGGCCCTGCTGGAGCGGTTGCACGCCCATACACGGGTCAGCAGCCGGCACCTTGTCCTTCCGCTGGAGCAGTACGCCGCGATCCCCGGTTTCCGGGAGTCCAACGACCTCTTCATCGCCAACGCGGTCGAGCTGGGTGCCGCGGCGCTGACCGGGGCGTTGCAGCGGGCCGGGATCGGTGCCGACGAGGTCGACGTCGTCATCTCCACCACCATCACCGGTATCGCAGTGCCCTCCATCGAGGCCCGGATCGCCCAGGCCGTCGGCCTGCGCCCGGACGTGAAACGGGTGCCGCTGTTCGGGCTGGGATGCGTGGCCGGCGCGGCCGGGATCGCCCGCCTGCACGACTACCTGATCGGTCATCCGGACGAGGTCGGGGCGCTGCTGTCCGTCGAGCTCTGCTCGCTGACCGTGCAGCGGGACGACCGCTCGGTCGCCAACCTGGTGGCCAGCGGCCTATTCGGCGACGGGGCGTCCGCGGTGGTCGCAGTGGGCGCCAACCGGCCCGAGCCGGGTCCGCGGGTCCTTGACTCCCGCAGTCACCTCTACCCCGACAGTCAGCGCACCATGGGATGGGACGTCGGCGGCGGTGGGCTGAAGATCGTACTTGACGCGCAGGTGCCCGCCATCGTTCAGCAGTATCTCGGCCACGACGTCCGATCGTTCCTGAACGCGCACTCGCTGCAGGTCGAGGACATCGGCGCCTGGGTGTCACATCCGGGCGGTCCCAAGGTGATTGAGGCCATCGAGGCCGAGCTGGGTCTGGACGGGGACCCGCTGGAGCTCACCTGGCGCTCGCTCGACCAGATCGGTAACCTCTCGTCGTCCTCGGTGCTGCACGTGCTGCGGGACACTCTGGACAAGCGTTCCCTGACCCCCGGAACCCCCGGCATGCTGATGGCGATGGGTCCGGGGTTCTGCTCCGAGCTCGTGCTGCTCGAGTGGTGACCGGATGACTCCCTACGTTGTGCTGATCGTCGCGGTTGCGCTCGAGCGACTGGCCGAGCTGGTCGTCTCCCGGCGCAACCTGGCCTGGGCGCTGGGACATGGTGGGCGCGAGTGCGGTTTCGGGCACTACCCGTTCATGGTGGTCCTGCATACCGGGCTGCTCGTCGCGTGCCTGGTCGAGGCCGCACATCGTCTGTTGATCCCAGTGCTGGGCTGGTCGATGTTCGTCGTGGTTGTCCTGGCGCAGGCCCTTCGCTGGTGGTGCATCATCACTCTCGGCCCCCGGTGGAACACCCGGATCGTCGTGATTCCGGGACTACCCCTTGTTGACGGGGGACCGTATCGCTGGCTGCGTCACCCGAACTATGTCGCGGTGGTGCTGGAGGGCATCGCCCTGCCGCTGGTGCACACCGCCTGGATCACCGCGATCGTCTTCACAGTGGTCAACGTCGGTCTGCTGCGAGTGCGGATCTCATCCGAGAACGCGGCAATGGCTCAGGCTCTGGTAGAGGCCCCTCCACCGCCGACGGCGATGGCGATGGATCGACCATGACACGGGACCGACAGTGACACGGTGATCGACGCCGACCTCATCGTTGCCGGGGCAGGACCGGCCGGGCTGGCCACTGCGCTGTACGCAGCACGGGCCGGGTTGCGCACGGTGGTGCTCGAGGCGCGACCCAGCCCCATCGACAAGGCGTGTGGCGAGGGCCTGATGCCTCAGGCCGTCCGAAGTCTGCGCGAGCTCGGGGTGAACCCTCCGGGACGGGCGATCCGCGGCATCCGATACACCGATGGGACTCGCGTTGTCGATGCCGGATTCCGGCATGGTTCCGGCCGCGGCGTGCGCCGCACGACCTTGCAGGGGGCGTTGCTCGACGCCGCCCGGGTCGCCGGGGTGAAGGTGGTCGATGCCCGCGCCGTCGACGTGCGCCCGGATGCCGACGGGGTGAGCGTCGACGGTCGCAGGGCCCGATACCTGGCCGCCGCCGATGGGTTGCACTCTCCGATCCGCCGCCAGCTAGGTCTGGAGCGAGCGGCACCGTCCAAGACCCTGCCGAGGTGGGGGACCCGGCAGCATTTCGCAATGGCCCCGTGGACCGATCTGGTCGAGGTGCACTGGGGGCCCGGGGCGGAGGCCTACGTGACGCCCGTCGGTGCTGAGCTGGTTGGCGTCGCCGTCCTGTCCAGCGTGCAGGCGCCCTTCGCCCAGCAGCTTGCCGCTTTCCCGGCNNCGAGTGGCCGGACGGGTGCTGCTGGTCGGTGACGCCGCCGGATACGTCGATGCGCTGACCGGCGAGGGTATCGCGGTGGCGCTGGCCTGCGCCCGCGCGCTGGTGGACTGCGTCGCCACCGACGACCCGGGCGCCTATGAACGGCGCTGGCTCGCCGCGTCGCGGCGCTACCGCACCATCACCTCGACGTTGCTCTGGGCCCGGCGCCAGCCGCTGCTGGCCCAGCGGATCGTCCCGCTGGCCGCCCGGCTGCCGCGGGTGTTCGGCGCGGCCGTGCAACAGCTCGCGCACTGAGATGATCGGATCGAGGAATGGGTGGTGCTCTGCGCCCCGGACGGCTCCGTCGCCGGGACGGCACCCAAGGAGATGGTCCACCACCGCGACACCCCTGCACCGAGCCTTCTCCTTGATCGTGGTCTCGGTCCGTAGTGCTCGTCCTTGCTTGTGGCACTGCCTGATGGTGGTGTGTTTGTAGTCCCCGTGCAGGCTCGGAGTGGCGCCATCTGTGATGACCCGGGTGCGGAAACGTCCCGGGGTGCGGTGACGCCCGCGATCTACACCGCGGCTGTCGTCGGTTCGAGCCCGGCCGGGCCCACAGACATCGCCGCAGGTTTAAGGCTGGCGTCGTGCCTTCTAGGAGAAACCAGGGCCTGAGTCGTGCTGGCGCCGCTGGATGGGGTCCCTTTCGCGCCGGTAGCTCTACCGGCCTAGCGGGCCACCCATGCTTATCGGACTCAGCGCAGCTCCCGTAGTCGCCACCGTGCGGCTGGATCGCGACCGCGGCCAGTCCTTGCTTCGCGACGCTCTCTTCGGCCTTGCTCCGGACAGGATCAGGCGGGATCTGCCGAAGCTGAGTACGGCAGCAAGGTCTGATGCCTGTGGCTAAATCGGCTGGTACCACAGCCCTGCCCCGCAGCGTGACGTCGGAGTTCTGCCGCTTTGGACGCCCTGGTCGGGCGGGGCACGACAGGATGTGAGAACCCAGTCCGGTGAAGATCTCGTTCCCGACATCGAGCAATTGCGTGTCGGTCGCGTTCTCGAGGTCCTCGTTTCCGAAGCTGGCTGCACGAGCGAACCTCAGGACGGCGGTAGGTGCAGATGGCCAGGTGGTCGGTGCAGGCGTTGGCGTCGATGACGCGAACCCCGCCAAGGTCAAGTCGGTAACCATTGGCCACTATTTCGCTGCGCGTTGTGTTCACGATGTCGTCCTCGATGATGGTGATCGAGTATTTGGATGGGTTGGGTGCTTTTGCGGGTCTGACCCTAGCGCCTGTCTGACTGATCACTTGCTTTGGATCGCGTTTTGGTGGCTGGCCATTACTAATGGGATGGTTCCCATCATGAGCGATACGGCGATCGAGCCCATCACCTGCCAGCCTTGGTGCGAATCCGGCGACGGACACCCTGGTCCGAGTTTGCGCGACGGCCAGAGCTGCCTCGGAGTCGAGCACAAAGTCACCTTGTCAACGGAGCCCACCGAGATAGTGGTTAACGGGAGCACCAGGCAGGGGTATGCCACCACCTACCTGATGCAGCACGCCGACCACGCAACCCCCCGGGTGTTCATCGGCCACGACGATGCTGACGGCGCTGTGGCCACCTTGGAGGAGGCTCGGCGATTCGCCCTAGAGATCCTTACGTTGGTCGACGGGCAAAGAGATATCACCCCCTGACGGCACCGCAGCGCCCGCCGCTGACTTCCACTAGTGGCGGGCGCTGCTGTCCATGCTGGTCAGTGGCCTGCTGCCTTGCCCTGTGCGCGCCACAGACGTGTCGGTAGGGCTTCGCGACGTCGATCAGGTTGGATCGGCTGCAGCCACCTGCTCAGCCAGAGACTCGGCTTCAACC
>PMJN01000311.1 GCA_003157445.1 Micrococcales bacterium | reverse complement strand
GCGGAATACGGCATGATCCTTGCGTAGTGAGATCAGGGCGCTGCTGAACGCGAGCAGGTGGCTCTGGTCCTCGTTGAGCTCCCAGTCGATCCAGGCAACTTCATTGTCCTGGCAGTAGACGTTGTTGTTGCCACCTTGGGTCCGGCCGATCTCGTCTCCGTGGGCGATCATCGGGACACCCTGGCTGAGCATGAGAGTGGTCAGAAAGTTGCGCTGCTGCTGACGTCGCAGGGTGTTGATGGCCTTGTCGTCGGTCTCGCCCTCGACCCCGCAGTTCCAGGACCGGTTGTTGCTCTCACCGTCCTGGTTGCCCTCTCCGTTGGCCTCGTTGTGCTTCTCGTTGTAGGACACGAGGTCCCGCAAGGTGAAACCGTCATGTGCCACGACGAAGTTGATCGAGGCGATCGGGCGCCGGGCCGAGTGCTCGTACAGGTCGCTGGATCCGGTCAGACGTGAGGCGAACTCGCCCAGGGAAGCAGCCTCACCCCGCCAGAAATCGCGAACGGTGTCGCGGAACTTGCCGTTCCACTCGGTCCACAGCGGCGGGAAGTTGCCGACCTGGTAGCCGCCATCGCCGAGGTCCCACGGCTCGGCGATGAGCTTGACCTGGGAGATCACCGGATCCTGCTGGATAATGTCGAAGAAAGCCGAGAGTCGGTCCACCTCATGGAACTGGCGGGCCAGGGTTGCTGCCAGGTCGAAGCGGAACCCGTCCACGTGCATCTCCTCGACCCAGTAGCGCAGCGAGTCCATGATCAGCTGCAGGACGTGAGGGTGGCGCATCAACAGGCTGTTTCCGGTACCTGTGGTGTCGTAGTAGCGCGACTTGTCTTCATCCACGAGGCGGTAGTACGAGGCGTTGTCGATGCCACGGAAGGCGATGGTCGGGCCCTTTTCGCTGCCCTCGGCGGTGTGGTTGTAGACCACGTCGAGGATGACCTCGATGTTGGCCTCATGCAGCGCCTTGACCATTGCCTTGAACTCGGTGACCTGCTGACCGCGTGATCCTGTCGCGGCGTAGGCCGCATGCGGAGCCAGGAACCCGATGGTGTTGTAGCCCCAGTAGTTCGTCAGGCCCTGGTCAGCCAAAGTGGTGTCCTGGGCGAACTGGTGCACCGGCATCAGTTCGATGGCCGTCACGCCCAAAGTGGTCAGGTGGTCGATGATCGCCTGGTGGCCGATCCCGGCATATGTCCCGCGAATGCTTTCCGGGACATCGGGATGGGTCATGCTCAGGCCCTTGACGTGAGCTTCGTAGATGACGGTGTTGTGGTACTCGTGTCGCGGCGGCCGGTCGTGGCCCCAGTCAAAGAACGGATTGACGACCACCGACAGCATCGTGTGACCCAGGGAGTCCGTCTGGTTGAACTTCTTGGGATTGCCAAGGTGATAGGAGTAAAGAGACCCGTCTCCGTCGATCTGACCGTCGATGGCTTTCGCGTACGGGTCGAGCAACAGCTTCGCGGGGTTGCAGCGGTGACCGTTGGCGGGGTCATACGGGCCGTGGACTCTGAACCCATATCGCTGGCCGGGCTCGATGGCCGTGAGGTAGCCGTGCCACACGTGTCCGTCGACCTCGGTCAGTTCGATCCGGGTCTCAACGCCGTCGTCGGCGATCAGGCAGACCTCGACCTTGGTCGCAACCTCGGAGAAGAGGGCGAAGTTGACACCGCTGCCATCGAACGTAGATCCCAGGGGATAGGGATGGCCCGGCCAGAGGGGGTTCATGACGTCCTAGGTTGCTGGGGGATCGAAACCGAACGCCCATTCTCTCCTGTCCGCCGCTTCAAGGCACAACGCGCCCCTCAGAGCGGGAAAGTGCGCTCAATCACTTCCCCTGCTGAGGCGCTGACCAGATCGGCTGGCAGGGTGCCGAAAGTGTGACCGTGAGCCCCGTTCAGGCGGCTCGCCAGGAAGGCTTCAGAGATGGTGCCCGGTGCCAGGCGCGTCAGCAGGCATGCCTGCAACGTGGTGGCGAGTTGTTCGACCAGTGAGCGAGCCCCAGATTGGGCCCCAGATGGTTCGGCGGAGCCTGCCACCGCCTGTATGGCTGAGACCGCGGCCGTGATGGCTTCGTCCAGCCGGGGATCTGCGCCTCGGGCAAGGTCGAGTTCGGCTGAGAAAGCCGCCACTGCGGCGGGCTCGCGAGTCAGAGCACGCAGGACGTCAAGGGCCACGACGTTGCCGGAACCCTCCCAGACGGAGTTGACCGGGGCTTCGCGATACAGCCGGGCCAGACCGTTCTCCTCCACCAGCCCATTGCCGCCCAGGCATTCCATCGCTTCTGCGATCATCGGTGCGGTGCGCTTGCAGACCCAGTACTTGCCGACCGCGACCGCCAGTCGGGACAGCGCCGTGTTGCCCTCGTCCACAGCGGCCGCCAGCCGCAGGCCGAGCATGGTGGCAGCCTCGGACTCCAGCGTCAGGTCCATGAGGACGTTGCGCATCAGCGGCTGGTCGACCAGCGGCCTGCCAAACGCCACGCGATGGCGGGCGTGGTGGATCGCGCGCACCAGAGCCTGGCGCATCGTGGCTGATGAGCCCAGGACGCAGTCCAGCCGGGTGGCTGCGACCATGTCCAGGATGGTCCTGATGCCGCGGCCCTCGTCGCCGAGCCGGACCCCCCAGGTGCCGTCCAGTTCGATCTCCGCCGAAGCGTTGGAACGGTTACCCAGCTTGTCCTTGAGCCGTTGCAGCACAAAGGTGTTGCGGGTGCCGTCATCCAGCACGCGGGGGACCAGGAAACACGTCGGCCCGGCCGGAGCCTGGCCGAGAATCAGGAACATGTCACTCATCGGCGCAGAACAGAACCACTTGTGCCCTGTGAGCCGGTAGGTCTGTCCTCCAGCGACGGGGCCGCCGGAGACGACCTCGGCGGCCGTCGTGTTGCTGCGCAGGTCTGAGCCGCCCTGCTTCTCCGTCATCCCCATGCCCGCCAGTGCGCCTCTCTTAAGGGCGTGCGGCCGCAGGCCGTAGTCGTACTGGCGGGAGGCCAGCAGAGGAGTCCAGATGGCGCTGAGAGCAGGATTGGTGGCAAGGGCGGGCACGGCGGCGTACGTCATCGAGACCGGACATCCGTGACCGGCCTCGACCTGTGACCAGGCGACGAAGCCGGCGGCGCGTCGCAGATGGGCTCCGGTGCCCGCTGGTTTCGTCCACGGCTCCGCG
>PMJN01000033.1 GCA_003157445.1 Micrococcales bacterium | reverse complement strand
GGTAGCCGCCGATGATCCAGACGGATTGCTGCGTGGTCATGCTCGGTCCTCTCGCTTTAGCTGTGGCTTAGCTGCCCCGGGCTGCGGGGCGACTGCGCATACGCAGTGCCGCTCAGATGTGTGCACGTCGCTCATGATTACTGCTGCCCAAGGCTTGCGCCATACCTTTTAGGACGTGTTCAAGGCCACACTCAAACGCTCTGCACGTCGAACTCCACAGACTCCCCCGGCCGTAGAGTGTGCCACTGATCAACGCAGCAGACCTGGATCTCGGGCACGTCCCCGGCCACGGCACTGACCCGTAGCCGGGTGCTGCTGATCCGGACGATGATGTCGTGCTGGCGGAATCGAAGTCGGCAGGTGAACGTGCCAAGCCCTTCGGGCCATTGCGGGTTGAACCGCAGCACGCCGCCGCGAGTCTCCAGCCCGGTGAAGCACCGCTGCAGGAGGTCCACGCTTCCCGCCATCGCGGCCAGGTGGATCCCTTCGGCGGTCGTGCCACCCTGAACGTCGGCGACGTCACTTTCCAGCAGAAGCTTGAAGTACTCCAGGGACTGGTCACGGTGTGCCCTGGCCAACACCCAGGCGTGGACCAGCGCGCTCAGCGTGGAGCCGTGCGAGGTACGGCTGAGGTAGTACTCGATGGTTGCGGGGATGACCGCCGGCTCCAGCGGATAGCCGAGATCGGCCAGCAGCTCTCGCAGCTCGTCGGCGGACAGCAGGTAGAAGAGCATGAGGACATCGGGCTGTTTGGAGGCCTGGTAGGCGTTGACCGAACGTCCCTCAGCCTCCAGGATCCGGTCGAGGCGCTGGATGTTGCCGTACCGCTGTCGGTAGGACTCCCAGTCGAGCTCCTCAAGGTTCTGGTAGCCCTCGAACTGACTGATGACACCGTCATGGAACGGGACGAGCATCTTGTGGACCATCTCTTGCCAGAGCCTCACCTCGCCGCGACGCAGCCCCAGGCTCTCTGTGAGCTCCACCCGCCTGCGCACGGGCAGGGCCTCGAGCACGTCAAGGGCACGGCGAAGCACCCACACCGCCATGATGTTCGTGTAGGCGTTGTTGTCCACGCCCGCATCCTCAGCCCCCGGGTACCCAGTGTGAAACTCGTCGGGCCCCATCACCCCCCGGATGACGAAGCGATCCAGGTCGGGATCAAAGGTCGCCAAGGAGGCCCAGTAGCGGGCGATGTCGAGGATCATCTCGGCTCCCTCCTCCTGGAGGAAGCCGAGGTCGCCGCTGGCCTCGTAGTAGTGCCAGGTTGTGAACGCCACCGCCAGACCCGCANNGGGGTAGAGCGCGCCGCGCAGGCCGCAGGCCCGCGCGCCCGCGCGGGCGGCCGGCAAGCGGCGATACCGGTAGCTCAGCAGCGAGCGCGTCAGACCCGGTGCTCGCAAGGTCAGCACCGGCAGCACAAAAAGTTCGTCCCAGAAGATATGCCCGCGGTAGGCCTCACCATGCAGCCCCCGGGCCGGCACGCCGGCATCTGCCTCCAGGGTGTGGGTGGACAGTGTCTGCAGAAGGTGGAAGAGGTACAGCCGGACGGTCAGGGCCGCCTGCGGACCGCCCTGGTGCTCCTGCTCCAGCGAGGTGTGGAAACGCTCCCACAACTGGGCCCAGGCCAGCGTGTGCCCATCGAGCAGGTCGTCGAAGTCTCCCGCGTGCTCCAGGTCCGAGACCACTGCCTCGGCCGGCTCGGACAGCGCCCAGTCGCGTCCGGTGTGCAAAGA
Organism: Micrococcales bacterium; assembly: GCA_003157445.1. Classification (GTDB taxonomy): domain Bacteria; phylum Actinomycetota; class Actinomycetes; order Actinomycetales; family Dermatophilaceae; genus UBA4719. Next base: position 2,565 of record PMJN01000033.1, on the reverse strand, counting down.
CACCACCTTCTCCAGCGTCACCGCCTGACCAATGGTGACGGCCATAGCCATCTCCTCCTGGATTAGGCCCGGCTCGGTACGCACCTCCCGTTGCACCTCGCAGCGCTGCCCCGAACAACGGACCCGAGTCCGGGCTGCGATGGCGATCCTGATCCGCGACTGGCTCGTCTCGACCGTCAGCACCACGGTGTCGGCACTGGAGGACCACTGACCGCACGGCAGGAGGTGGTCGCTGGCCAGCTTCCGGTAGCGGTCCACGCCGGCATTCTGCACGGTGCCGTCAATGCCCGTGCGAATGCGCAGCACCCCTGACCAGTTCTCGGCGATGACCGTCGTCTCCAGACCGGCCAGATGCGGCTGCGCCATGTGGACGAACCGCCGCTGGGTCAGCCCCGTGAGCCGTCCGCCCGAATCACGGAAGCGAAGCCACCGGGTCAGCAGTCCGCGCCTCAGGTCCAGCTCCTGGCGCTGGGTCAGCACCTCCACCTGGTCAAAGTCGAGCCAGTCACCGTCCTCGACCGCGACCGTGACAGGAAGCCAGTTGGGCAGGTTCACCATGGACTCGTTGTCCACGCCCTGTCCGGCGACCTCGTCTCGCAGCCGGTTCCAGCAGCCGGCCACGTAGGTGCCCGGGTAGTGAACCCCGTCTGCGCGCGACTCGGCTGCCGCCCCGCGGGTGGCGAAGTACCCGTTACCAAGGGTGCACAGGGCCTCACGCAGGCCCTCGTGCACCGGGTCGAACCCCTCGTAGGCCAGGATCCATTCACTCACAGCCGGGGCCCTTCCATCGCTGAGGAGGCGACCCCGAGTCCGGCCAGATCGGAGACGATGACGTTTGCCCCGTGGTCCAGCAGCTCCTGCCCATGACCGCCGCGATCCACCCCCACGACCAGGCCGAAGCCCCCCCGATGCCCGGCCTCCACCCCGGCCAGCGCATCCTCGACCACTACCGAGCGCTCCGGTGGCGTCCGGAGCCTTCCTGCGGCCTCCAGGTAGACCGCCGGGTGCGGCTTGCCCGGCAGCCCGAGCTCGCCGGCAACCACACCATCAACGCTGGCGTCGAAGAAGTCGCTCAGGCCGGCCCGACTCAGAACCGCGCTGCAGTTACGGCTCGCCGAGACGATCGCGGTCCGAAATCCACTGCGGCGCAACGCGATCAGCAGGGACTGTGCTCCCGGTATGAGTCTGACTCCCTCCTTGACCAGCAGGTCCTGGAAGTCATTGTCCTTCTGAGCTGCCAGGGCGTGAACCTTCTGGTCAGCCACGGTGATGCCTCGTGCGGTCAGGAACCCGCGAGCGCCGTCGAAACGAGGCATGCCATCGACATAGCGCCGGTAGTCCTCATTTTCGAACGGCGCCAGGTCCTGCCCTTCGTGCGGCGCCAGGGTGGCCATGAACCCGTCGAACATCCGCTTCCAGGCCTTCTCGTGCAGGGACGCGGTGTCGGTGATGACCCCGTCCAGGTCCATGACGACAGCATCAAAAGCATCGCGGGAAATCTCCACTACCGCGTTCACCGCCACCTCCGTGCTAGGCCGGACCCCGGTGGGGACGAGGACATCTCTGATGCTGCCCGCCACGAGGCCTGCTCACAAGATCAACACGCCTGCACATGCCATGTCTCAGTTGGCAGCGCGCTCAAATGCCGCCCTGCCCAGTCGCTCCCCCCAGATCTGGGCCCGGGCCAGCTCGCCGTCCAAAAGCGGGCCACTCGTACCTTGAACGTAGAAACTCATGGGCTTGACGACGCTCTTGTAGCCAAGCTTGTGGGCGGCGTTGGCCGCTNNTTGAAGGCATCCTCCCTGGTACTGGCCCTGGTCATCGAGAACGCGTGGGTCGGTCCGCCGAGCACGATCAGGTCGAGCGGTTCGGTGATCTCGCCCGGCGCCTGGCTCACCTCGAACAGCTCGACATCACCATGGGCGGACAAGCCCTTGGCGATCGACTGGGCGACCTGTTCGGTGTTGCCCCAGAAGGACTCATACACGACAAGAGCTCTCATCACTTCTCACCTTTCCGCCGTGCTGCCATCAGAGCGCCAGCAGAAAGCAACCAGCCGCCTGCGGACACCGCTTGGACCCACCCAAGATCTGGCGTACCCATCCCCCCGGCACCTCCCATGTCACCTCTGTTCAAATCTGCTCTCCTAGGTTTTCACCCGACAAAGGGTTGGCAGTAGGGACGTTGGTCACCAGTCGGCCCTGACCAGGCAGTCTGGACGTGGCTCTTCTCACAGTTCCGGCGACTCGTGGCTCACGGACATGAGACCGAGGTCGCGAGCAGAGGTTCAAGCTGAGACCCCAGAGCCCCACAGGTGGGCCCGGCGAGGTTGACTGGAGCCATGGATGTCAGCGGGCGCAGTGCCATGACCAGGCCCACCAAGGCAGTCGCCGGCGCCGTGGCAATGGCTGCCGCCTTGGCTTTGGGGGCGTCCGGGTGCGCCACGGCGACCCCGCCGGCCGCCACATCGTCGCCCGCATCGACCAGCGCGGCCGGCACAGGCACACCGGGGGCACCCGCCTCAAGGCCGGCCCGCTCCCCAGCACCGCCCGCCGGCCCGGACGT
>PMJN01000133.1:753-4594 GCA_003157445.1 Micrococcales bacterium | reverse complement strand
CGGCATCTCGGTGCGTGTCCATCCAGCGATGATCCCCAGAACCCACCCGCTGGCCGGAGTTCGCGAGGCCTTCAACGCGGTCTTCGTCGAGGCCGAGTCCGCAGGCTCGCTCATGTTCTACGGCCAGGGTGCCGGTGGAGAACCGACTGCCTCTGCGGTCCTTGGTGACGTTGTGGCGGTGGCCCGACACAAGGTCGTCGGCGGCCGCGGGCCGGGGGAGTCGACGTACAAGGACCTGCCCATCCTCGTTATGGGTCAGTGCGTGACTCGCTATCACATCAGGCTTGACGTGGCCGACCGCCCAGGTGTGCTGGCCCAGGTCGCCCTGGCTTTCGCCCAGCACGAGGTGTCGATTGAAACCGTTCGCCAGCAACCTCTTTCACCCGATCCGCAGGACCCCGGCCAGGGGCGTGCGAGCCTGGTGGTGGTCACCCACTCTGCCTCTGACGCGGCCCTGTCCGCGACTGTCGATGCGTTGGCAGCCCTGTCTACAGTGCGCGGTGTCACCTCGGTGATGCGCGTGGAAGGCGAATGATCATGGCTCACCTTTGGCGCGGAGTGATCCAGGAGTATGCAGAGCGGTTGCCCTCGCTGGTCGGTGCGCCGATTGTGACCCTGGGGGAGGGCGGGACCCCGCTGATCAGGGCGGCCCATCTGTCGTCGCTGGTCGGTGCCGAGGTCTTCATCAAGTACGAGGGAGTCAACCCGACAGGGTCGTTCAAGGACCGCGGGATGACCACGGCGATATCGGTGGCCGCCGCCCGCAGCGCCAAGGCCGTGATTTGCGCCTCGACAGGCAACACAAGTGCGTCGGCAGCCGCGTACGCCACCAAGGCGGGCATGACGTGCGGGGTGCTGGTGCCGGACGGCAAGATCGCGATGGGCAAGCTCAGTCAGGCCATCGCGCACGGCGCAACGTTGCTGCAGGTCGACGGCAACTTCGACGACTGCCTGACTCTGGCCCGCAAACTGGCCGAGGCCTACCCGGTCGAGCTGGTCAACTCGGTCAACCCGGCCCGGATCGAGGGCCAGAAGACGGCGTCCTTCGAGATCGTCGACGTGCTGGGCGACGCACCCGACATCCACTGCCTTCCCGTCGGCAACGCCGGCAACATCACGGCCTACTGGCGCGGCTACCGCCAGTACCACCGTGACAGTGAACAACCAGGGCCCGCGACGAAACTGCCCAGGATGTGGGGCTTCCAGGCCGAGGGTGCTGCGCCCATTGTCAAGGGTCACCCCATCGACCACCCCGAGACCATCGCCACCGCCATCCGGATCGGCAACCCCGCCTCCTGGCGTCAGGCCGAAGAGGCACGCGATGAGTCCGGCGGCCGCATCGATGCTGTCTCCGACGCGCAGATCCTGGCTGCACACCGGCTCCTGTCGGCCAGGGAGGGCATCTTCGTCGAGCCGGCTTCTGCCGCCAGCGTCGCCGGGCTGCTCGCCGCCCACGCCGCTGGCCTGGTTCCCGCCGGCGCTCGCATCGTGTGCACCGTGACTGGTCACGGGCTCAAGGACCCGGGATGGGCGCTGAAGAATGCTCAGGGGGTTGAGATCGTCCCCAAGCGGGTGCCGGTCGATGCCTTCACCGCAGCCGCGGCGCTCGGGCTGGATGGCTGAGCGTCGTGGCAGAGGTGAAAGGTCTGGTTCGAGGTTCGTCAGTTCGCGTCCGGGTCCCGGCCAGCAGCGCCAACATCGGCCCCGGGTTCGACTCCATCGGGCTCGCGCTGGGGATCTGGGACGAGACCGTAGTGACCGTGACCGACGAGCACGGCCTGCGGATTGATGTCGAGGGTGAAGGCGCCGGCGAGGTGCCTCGCAATGAGCTGAACCTGATCCATCGCTCCATGGTGGCGGCCTGGCGGGCGCTGGACGTTCCGATCCCGGACGGCCTGCACCTGAGCTGTCGCAACGCCGTTCCGCACTGCCGGGGCCTGGGGTCCTCCGCCACCTCGATCGTGGCCGGAGTCGTTGCAGCGCAAGGACTGTGGGACATCGCAACGGGGCAAGGCCGCGGCGATGGCGAGTTTGACCGAACCTTCACCAACAACCTGGCCGCCGCTCTGGAAGGCCACCCTGACAACTCCTCTGCCAGCGTGTTCGGGGGGATGACCCTCTCGTGGAGCGACGACGCAGTCCCGGGCCAGATCGACACCGTCCCGCTCGAGGTGAGCCCGCAGGTCATACCCCTGGTGTTCGTCCCTGCCGCGAAGCTTTCCACGGCGTCGGCGCGCGCGGTCCTGCCCGCCCAGGTCCCTCATGCCATCGCCGCACGCAACTCTGGACGGGCAGCCCTGCTGGTGCGGGCAGTGACCGCTCGCCCGGACGTGCTCCTTGCGGCCACTCGTGAGTGGCTGCACCAGGAGCAGAGGCGCCCGGCCTTCCCAGACTCGATGGCCTTTCTGGATCTGCTTCGCGACAGGGGACACGCGGCCGTCATATCCGGGGCCGGGCCCAGCGTGCTCGTCCTGACAACCCCGGGCCAGCTTGAGGATGCCCGCGCCCAGGGTGACCGGTCTGTGTGGCAAGTACTGGAACCAGGGATAGCGATCACTGGCGCCAGCCTTGACAGGCTCGGTTCTTGAACAGCTGCCCGAGCTCGTTGCCTGATCNNCTATGTCAGTGCACCTTTTCGATGCACGCGGCGTCTTCACGCCGGCTCAGCGGTTTCCCACGCGTCAGGATTCCCCACTTCAGGGTTCGCCTGACACCACATCCCCGGTCCGGCACTCTGCGTGGACCGAAAACGAGGGGAAAGGTCCTTCGTGACAAACACCACCTATCTCGCCAGCGTGCCCACCAGCGGCGGCGACGAGCCTGTTAAGCGCGCCACCAGTCTCAGCACTATGAAGCTGGCAGAGCTCCAGGGCCTGGCCGGCAGCCTGGGCTTGACCGGTACTGCCAAGATGCGCAAGGGCGACCTGGTCACCGCGATCAGGGGTCGCCAGTCTGGCGCTGCGGCCCCGACTGGCTCCGGCCAAGCCGTCTCAACCTCGGCTGACTCGACGCCAGCGGCGTCCACGGCTCAGGCTGTGCCCGCTGCCCAAACTTCGCCCGCCTCCCAGGCTGTGACCGCTCCCACCGAGCGTCTGGTTCGCACCTCCCGTCGGGTGCAGCGTCCCGCCGGCGCCTCGGCGGTTGAGGCAATCTCAGCCCCGGTCGTCGCTGACCAGGCGCCTTCGGTCGCCGCTGCTCCTCAGGAGGCTGCTCCTCAGGAGGCTGCCACTCAGGAAGCTGCTACTCAGGACAGGGCCGACAATGACGGCCGTCCGTCGCGTCGCAATGACCGTCAGCAGGGCGGGCGGCAGAACAACCGCCAGCAGGGCGCTCAGAACGACAACCGTCAGAACGACAACCGTCAGAACGACAACCGTCAGCAGGGCGGTCAGAACGACAACCGTCAGAACGACAACCGCCATCAAGACAGCCGTCAGGGCGGCCAGAACGAGAACCGTGGTCGTTACGACCAGGATGACGACTCGCCCGGCGGTCGCCGACGCAACCGTCAGCGCAGCCGCGACCGCAAGCGTCGTGGCGGTCCGGGCGAGAGCTCGGGTGGCCAGAGCGAGGCCGTAGAGACCATCCACGAGGACGACGTCCTGGTGCCGGTGGCAGGCATCTTGGAAGTGCTCGACAACTACGCGTTCCTTCGCACCAGCGGCTACTTGCCCGGTGAGAATGACGTCTACGTCCCGCTGGGCATAGTCAAGAAGAACGACCTTCGTAAGGGCGACGCCGTTACCGGTGCCGTTCGTGCCCTGCGCGAGGGCGAGCAGATCCCAGCCCGCCAGAAGTTCAACGCTCTGGTACGTCTGGACACCATCAACGGCCTGACGCC
>PMJN01000133.1:0-728 GCA_003157445.1 Micrococcales bacterium | reverse complement strand
CTCATCCTGCAGGCGATCGCCAACGCCATCACGACCAACAACCCTGAGGCTCACCTCATGGTCGTCCTAGTCGACGAGCGCCCCGAGGAAGTTACCGACATGCAGCGGGCGGTCAAGGGTGAGGTCATCGCCTCGACCTTCGACCGGCCGGCCACTGACCACACCACCGTTGCCGAGCTGGCCATCGAGCGGGCCAAGCGCCTCGTCGAGATGGGTCACGACGTCGTCATCCTGCTGGACTCGATCACCCGGCTCGGCAGGGCCTACAACCTCGCAGCGCCGGCGAGCGGCAGGATCCTGTCCGGTGGTGTCGACTCCAGTGCGCTCTACCCGCCGAAGCGTTTCTTCGGTGCCGCCCGCAACATCGAGAACGGTGGCTCGCTGACCATCCTGGCCACGGCCCTGGTCGACACGGGCTCCAAGATGGACGAGGTGATCNNACCGGCAACATGGAGCTGCGCCTGTCGCGTCACCTCGCCGAGCGCCGCATCTTCCCGGCCATCGACGTCAACCCCTCGGGCACTCGTCGCGAGGAGATCCTGATGGCCAACGAGGAGCTCAAGATCGTCTGGAAGCTGCGTCGCGTGCTTTCCGCGCTCGACCAGCAACAGGGCATCGAGCTGCTCATTGACCGGCTCAAGAAGTCCAAGAGCAACGTCGAGTTTCTCATGCAGGTCCAGAAGACGTCCTCGATCCAGATGAATGAGGACGACTGATCTGGTCCGGAC
>PMJN01000068.1 GCA_003157445.1 Micrococcales bacterium | reverse complement strand
ACGTGGGCTGCGTCTAAAGAAGGCGGGCAACGCCCTGATGACACTGGTGGGGGGACGCGCCATCCACCCGGTAAACGTCCGCGTCGGCGGCTTCTATCGGCTGCCATCCACCCAAGAGCTTCGCGACTTCCGTCCGATCCTCATGCGCGCACGGGACGACGCAGTCGAGACCGTTCGCCTCGTTGCGGGCTTTGACTTCCCGGACCTCGTCCAACCTTACGAGTACGTTGCGCTGAGGTCCCCGAACGGATACCCGCTGGAGAGCGGATCGGTGGTCAGCAGTGCCGGACGTGCCTTCAAAGTTGCCGACTTCGGCACCCACGTAGTGGAGGAGCATGTCGCGAGGTCCAACGCTTTGCACGCGCGACTAGACGGCGCGACCTCATATGTCGTGGGGCCGCTGGCGCGCTACACGCTCAACCACGACCAGTTGGGCCCACTTGCTCGCGAGGTGGCCGGAGATGCGGGGTTGGCAGATGAGTGCCGCAACCCGTTCCAGTCGATCGTCGTGCGGGCCGTGGAGCTCGTCCATGCGACCGACGAGGCTCTGGCGATCATCGACTCTTGGGACGGAGCCTCGGCACCGGCCATCGACGTCCCGCCGCGCGCCGGGATCGGCCACGGCGCGACAGAAGCGCCGCGCGGGCTGCTGTACCACCGCTACGAGCTCGCAGAGGATGGCACGATCTTAGATGCCACCATCGTCCCTCCGACCTCACAGAACCAGCCGAGCATCGAGGCGGACCTGCGGTCGTTCGTCCAAGAGCGCCTAGAACTCCCACACGACGAGCTGGTCCGGCAGTGCGAGCAGGCGATTCGCAACTATGACCCTTGCATCTCATGTGCAACGCACTTTCTCGACCTCACCATGGAGGAGCTATGACCCGGCCGGCCCTCGTCATAGGCATTGGCAACCCCGACCGTGGTGATGACGGCGTGGGCGTTGAGGTGGCCCGTCAGGTTGCGTTCGAGCGTCTCGACGTGCTGGCCCTCGAGTTCGACGATCCCAGCGAGGCGCTCGACGCCTGGGACCCCGAAGACACCGTCGTTGTCGCGGACGCGATCGTCTCCGGTGGCCAACCCGGGGATATCCGCGTTGTCGACGTCATACAGCAGAAGCTCCCCGCAGGCAACTGGTCCGCCGGAGGCACCCACGCGCTCGGGCTGGCTGCCGTGGTGGAGCTCGCCCGCAGTCTGGACCTCATGCCGCGAAGGCTGGTGGTTGTCGGTGTGGAGGCTGGCCAGTTTGATGCCGGCGCCCCCATGTCCGAGGCCGTCCTGGACGCGCTGCCGGCTGCCATCGATGCAGTGTTCAACGCGATCGATGCCAGCCAAGGAGAGCCCTAATGTGCTTAGGAACGGTTGGCCGTATCACCACGGTGGGTGCTGACCGGTGCGTGCAAATCCGTACCGGTGATCGAGAGATCAGGGCGTCACTGCTGGCCATCAGTTCCGCCGTACGACCCGGTGACTGGGTGCTAGTGCACTCGGGACTGGTGCTGGCCAGGTTGACCGAACAGGAAGCCAGGGACGCGCTCGAGTTGCGAGCGCCGATTGATGAAGGAGCCAAATGAACCTGCCCCGACGTGAGCGCACGCGACCAACTGCGGTAGGACCGGCCACGACCCGACGCACTGGCCTCCTACTGGCACTGGCCGCGGCCTGCATCAGCGGCATAGCCGTCTTCGTCAACTCCTACGGGGTCAAGGCGTTCGGTGACGCAACGACGTACACGACCGCAAAGAACGTTGTGGCGGCCATCGTGCTGGCCTCACTCATCGGCGCGATGTCCGCGAGCCGCCGCGAGAACGTGCTGACGCGCCCGTCGCGGCCGGGCCAATGGACCGGCCTTGCGATCGTCGGCGTCTTCGGCGGGGCGATCGCGTTCGTACTCTTCTTCCAGGGACTGGCCTTGGCTTCGGCCGTGGACGCCGCCTTCATTCAGAAGACCCTGCTGGTCTGGGTGGCTCTGCTCGCGATGCCACTGCTGGGCGAGCGGCTGGGAGCCCTGCAAGTTGCGGCAATCACGCTGCTGATGGTCGGCCAGATCGGAATGGGCGGGGGGGCTACGACAGTCTTCGGCCGGGGCCAGCTGATGGTGCTGGGGGCGACGCTGCTGTGGGCCGGCGAGGTGATTATCGCCAAGAAGCTCCTCACCGATCTGTCGTCGTGGACCGTGGGATTGACCCGGATGGGCATCGGATCGGTTGTCCTGCTCGTCTGGACCGTGATCCGCGGCAACGGCGGGACGCTCATCGCCCTGACCGGCAACCAGTGGATGTGGGTCTTGGTGACCGGAGCGATCCTCGCGGGTTATGTCGCCACATGGTTCGCGGCCCTATCGAGGGCTCCGGCGGTCGACGTCACAGCGGTGCTGGTCATCGGAGCGGTGATCACCGCACTGCTGGCCGCTGCCGTGAACGGAAGACCACTAGTCCCGCAACTTGGCTGGGTGGCCCTCGTGCTCGCCGGCGCCATCCTGGTGGCACTGCCGGCGTGGCGCAGTCGCCACGCCCTAGCCGGTGAATCGACGCAGGCGGGTGCGACGTGAGCGGTCCGACGTCGGTAAGTGCACCGTGAGACGGTCTGGTCCGCCGGAGGTCGACGGGCCCCGACCCGTCACTGAGGGTCCGCTGCTTTTCGCTCGCTACGCGTACCCGCCCAACGAGCTGGGGTACTGCGGTGGCGACGACCACCGGGCCCTGCTCGAACAGACCTCTGCGGGTGTGGTGGACGGGGGCCTTCGCCTCAGACTGCGTGAGTTCGAGGGCGCCTGGCCCTACCTGGAGCTCATCGCAGCCGCCAACCATTTGGACGACCCTCTGGACGCCAGAGTCGTCCAGGCCTACTGGCTGGGCAATGCGTTGCTCCAGCGGGTCAGGCCAGCCCTCCTGGCCGGGTCACTGGACGAACGTTTCCGTCGTCGTGCCGGCCCGTCCTGGCCTGCCCTCGCCGAGGCCATCCCCAACGGCGCCCTCCCCCACCACAGCTTCCACGTTCTCGGCGTATATCCGTTCGTGGGACTACTACGCAGCGGGGTGGTCAGCGAGCCGCTTCACGTGCTCGACCGCTGCCGGATCCGGTGGGGCCAGGTCGTCGCCGTCATCGGGGACAAGGCTGTTGTGCAGTCTCAGCCACTTGAGTGGGACGGTCATCGTCTGGTGCTGGGTGCAGTCCGCGACGAACTGGCGGTGACCGGCGAGGGGACCATGCGGCTGAGCCGCCAACTCGCCGCTGGCGACTGGTGCTCACTGCACTGGGACTGGGTCTGCGACCGGCTGGAGCCCGCCCAGATGCGATCGCTGCGGCACTACACCCAGACGCAGCTGGCTGCTGTCAACAACGCTCCTGCCTCGGTGCTGGCCTGAGGGCAAAGGTCTGGTCTCGGTCAAGGAATACCCTCAACTCTTCCCACAGCGTTCGGGAAGGTACATGCTGAATACACAATTCTGGGGAGGGCTGGCATGCGGGCATCAGTAGGTGACCGACTTCATGTTCATGGACGAGTGGTCGGAATGGCGGATCAGTCATCCGAAATCCTCGAGATCCGGGGACCCGATGGTGGGCCGCCATACCTGGTCCGCCACCACGACGGGCATGAGGCTCTCGTGTTTCCTGGGGCGGATGCATCAGTAGAACACCCGTCAAGCAGCAAGTCCGCCTGAGGCCGAAGGAGTCAGCCATGTCACGCGATGACGCAGGAAGGTTCACCAACGCCGCCACGCTCGCGCGCCTGGTTGAAGAAGCCATCGCCACACCAACACGTGAGGAGGAGACTCCCGTGAGGCACAGCGCTGTGTGGGAGGGCGATCAGGCAACGGACCCGTGCCCTCCCCGGCCGGTCAGTCCGGCACGTGTGGGACCATCGCGTCACGCGCACTCGCGCCCGTTCAACGATCCCTCCAACTACCTTGGTTGAGGACAACCACCTTGGTCAACGACAGTCGCCTTTGCGCCTCAGCGACCACCAGCACTTTGCAGCCGGGCTACTTAACGAGCGACAGCAGGCAGGGGTCCGCCGAGATTACCGCGACACTGTCAGCCGAGCTTGACGGCAGGGTGCCACCCGGTCTCGTCGCCGAGATCGTCCGTTCCGTCTTGGACGAGAGTCGGCAGGCCGCCCCCAATCGGGCGCTGGAGATCACGATGCTCGAGGCTCGACAGCGTCTGGAGAGATTCGTGCGCGCCCGCGCGTCCCGATGAGCGGACGCCTCACCCCCATATGAGCGAGTGCTGACAGCCGAGACATCCCGACACCACTGCGACAAGGGCAAGGCACATGAAGGCACGGCGGTGGAGTGAGCTGAGAGAGCGACGGCAGACGGCGATCCTGGTGGCAGCGTCTGTGCAGCTCAAACTCGCCGCAATGGCGTGGGCCGACCTCGCGACCCGACCAGCGGAGCTGGTCCGCGGTATGGGCGCCAGTCATCGGGGTGAACTTCCTGGGCCCGATTGCGTACTTCGCGCGCGGTCCCCTGCCGCGCGAATGACAAGAGATCGCCAACACCACCCCGGATCCTCACGTCGAGCATTCGTTCGATATCTAGCCGCTTGTCCGCGCGGGCCGATAGCCTGCGATCAGGCAGGCGAAGCGGTATCGCGAGGGGGGCAATGTGAGCGTTCAGGTGACGACGACACCATACGGTCGGCTCGCCTTGGCGGCCTTGCGAGCAACGGTGCAACAAATCAAGCACGACGACCCGATGGCTCCGGTGACGGTGCTGGTGCCGAACAACATCGCCGGCATTGTCGCCCGCCGGTTCCTGGCCCGCGGCCTGAGTGACAAGAGCAATGGCGTCGCCGGCATCTATTTCTCCACGCTGCCCCGCCTGGCCGAGCAGCTCGCCGCGCCAGTTCTGACCGCAGCAGGCAAGCGCCCCGCCACACGTCCGGTGATCGCCGCCACCATCCGCCGTCGCCTCGACGCCAACCCCGGCATCTTCGAGCCCGTTGCCAGCCATCCCTCCACCTCCCGTGCGCTCAGCCAGGCCATGACGACTCTTCGTGACGTCAGTGACGCGACCCTCACCAGCCTTGGGTCGGCCTCCGAGCTCGTCAAGGACGTGGTACGCCTTCACCGCGAGACCATCACCGAGCTTGAGTCGCGCTGGTATGACACCACCGACCTCCTGCTGGCAGCGACGGTGATAGTCCGCGAAAATCCCTCTGCCACAACGGGGCTGGGGCCAGTGCTGCTGTATCTCCCACAAGACCTCAGTCGGGCCGAGACTGCTTTTGCCCAGTCCCTCGCGGACCTGAGGGATGTGCACGTCATCGCCGGCTTCACCGGCAACACCCGCGCCGATCAGGGCGTGGTCACCGCGCTGCGCACACTCGCACAGGAGTTTCACGCACCAGCCGTCACATCTATGCCATACGCCACCCGTGTACTGCATGCCTCAGACTCCGACGACGAGGTGCGGTGCGTCGTACGCGAAGTCGTCCAATGGTTGCAGTCGGTTCCCGCTCACCGCGTTGCCGTCCTGTACGCCGACCGGTCGCCATATGCTCGTCTGCTGCACGAACACCTCGGCGCGGCGGGCATCACAACCAACGGCCCCGGCGTTCGCCCAGTCAACGAGCGTGCAGTGTCCCGGCTGATACTGGGCCTGCTTGAGACAGGCCGGACCGATTTCCGAAGGACCGACGTGCTCCGGACGCTCGGTGAGGTCAGCCCACGCGACTTCGCCGGCGAGCGCATCAGCGTCTCCGGCTGGGAGCGGATATCGCGCGAGGCAGGGGTGGTCGCCGGTGAGCACTGGCAGAGGCGGCTGACAACCTACATCCAGACACAAACGGCGATCATCAAGGCCGAACGGCACAAGGACGAGCCCCACGAGTCCACGATCACCCGAGCGGCACGCAACCAGCAGACAGCAATCGCATTGCGGGAGTTCATGAACGAGCTGATGGAATGGTTCGCCGCGATCGCCGACCCAGGCACGTGGGACGATCTCGCGGCCTGGGCTCGCGGTCTTCTGCACTCCCTGATCCCACGTGATGACGTGGCCCGGATGCCGATCGAAGAGCAGTACGCCGCAGGTGTCATCGAGCGCACTCTCAGTGGC
>PMJN01000109.1 GCA_003157445.1 Micrococcales bacterium | reverse complement strand
CTGGGACGAACGCCAGGTCAAGCGCCGCCGTTGACCGGGGCGGCGACCTTCTGTTTCCGGGCGGCCAGGCCCCCGGCGATGGTCGCGGCAGCGATGGTGACCAGGGCGCCCAGGATCAGGGCTGCCGACTCTCCAGGCTGCAGCACGTGCAGGCTGGTGCCCACGGTGGCCGCCGCGACAGGGACGCCCAACTGGGCGGCCGCCAGTGCGCTCAGGCTAAGTGGCTGTCCGGTGAATCTGGCCAGTGAATGGGTCAGGACCGCCCCCACCCCCAGCAGCAGTCCCAGAAGGATCAGGCTGGGTCGGGCCCCGATCGCGCTCAGGTCCAGCGAGGCACCCAGCCAGACGAAGAACAACGGGGCAAAGAAGCCCTCGGTTATCGCAAACAGCTGTCGCGCGAGCCGGCGAGGTTCTCCGATGGCGGACACCGCCAGACCGAAGACGAAGCCTGCGAGCATGACCGACACGTGGGAGTGTCCGGCGATGGCAGCCAGCAAGAAGAGAATGACCAGGCTTATCCGCAGTTCGAGGGCGAAGTGGCGTTCCTCGGAGACATGGTGGAGCCGGTGGCGATAGCCCTCGCGTTCTAGGACGTACAGGATTCCAAAGAGTGCTGCGCCGGCCACGATGACGATCAGCGCCCCGAACCCGGCGCGGCCGGCGTGAGCGGGGTCGATGGCCAGGGGAAGAGCCACGATGCAGGCAGCATCGGCGATCGCGACCTGCGGGAGCAGCTTCAGGACTTGCTCGCCCTTCAGCTCAAGGGAGTCGATGATGGGAAGGATCAGCGCGGCCGAGGACGAAGCCATCAGTACGGCGTACAAGGCGCCGTGGCCGGTCCCGAAGGTTGTGGCGAGGAGGACGCCCACCACGGCGGACCCAGCTCCCACCACCCCCGCGCGGGCTGCACCACGGGCAAGGCTTCGCTGAAGGCTGACATCCCGCACAGGCACGTGGGTGCCGGCAACGAACATCACCAGCCCGAAGCCGACCTCGGCCAGGAAGGAGAACGTGGGATCGGAGGCGTTCAGGTAACCCACCCCTGTCGTGCCCAGGATGATCCCGACCATGAGCTCACCGACGACAACTGGCACGTGCCAGCCTCGGGGGTAAGCCAGGATCGGCCCGACCAGGCCGGCCAGGACAATGACGCCCAGCATGGTGAAGTCCACTGGCACCTCCTCTTCGGTGATGTTAGCGGTCGGGGGCGGGTTCCGCCGGTAAGCTAGTCGCGGCGCGGGCTGTCGACCGGCAGGGGGCAGAGGTAGACCGAGACCCGCTTACCATCGGGATTGCCTGCTCCTATCCGGCGGTAACGTTCCAGGACCGCTCCCAGGTCAGCGCGCAAAGCCGCGAGCTGTCCGGCGGTGACCTGCACCAGGTGGTCCGACAGGCCGACCTGCTCGCGCCATTGAACGGGCCACCGGTCCTGGGTGTCCAGCCACTGCTCGGCCCGGTCGTTGAAGAGGTGCAGATAGTCGCGGGCCAGCCAGGCCATCGCGGCTTTTGCATCCGCGTCGTCCGTATCGCCGCTGGGTCCCTCATCCCGAGGGCGGGACTCGGTGGACGCCCGCCAGAGTCGTCGCCGTCCGCCTCCCTTGCCTCCCGCGTCCTCTTCGACCACCAGGGCGACCTGAGCAAGCTTGCGCAGGTGGTAGCTCGTGGCCCCGCTGTTGGTGTGCAGAACGGCCGCCAGCGTCGTTGCCGTGGCGGGGCCACTGAGCCGCAGTTCGTCCAGCAGACGTGAGCGCAACGGGTGTGCGAGCATGGCCAGGGCGCTGCGGTCCAGGTGCACGACGGGAGCCGGGGGATTGCTCATGTATGCACACTAATCATGCACACTTCCTTTGCGCAAGCCTGGGCTGCGGCCCGCAAGGGCTCCAGATCGTGCTCAGAACAACCCTCGGCAGCTAATTATGTCGTGCGCGTGCCTGCCGGTATCGTTAGAACTCGTTGTGCGGACTGCGGCCTGTTGGTCGTGAGCCTTGATTTGTCGGGCCCCGATCACTGGGCCCGATCACTTGAGGACGTGCACCACGACCATGGCTTGAGAATGCAGTCGCTGAGAACCCACGAGCGCTGAGAAATCACGAGAGAACGAGGCTTAATCCGTGCGTACGTATACCCCCAAGCCCGGCGAGGTTGAGCGCCAGTGGCTCGTCATCGACGCCACTGACGTCGTCCTTGGCCGTCTGGCCAGCCAGACCGCGATCCTCCTTCGGGGCAAGCACAAGCCCACCTTTGCGCCGCACGTAGACGGCGGTGACTTCGTCATCATCATCAACGCCGACAAGGTTGCCCTGACCGGCAGCAAGTTGGTGCAGAAGAAGGCCTACCACCACTCGGGATTCCCGGGTGGTCTCAAGGCGACCTCCTACCAGGACCTGCTGGCCAAGCAGCCCGCGAAGGCTGTCGAGAAAGCCGTTCGCGGCATGCTTCCCAAGGGCACCCTGGCTCGCCAGCAGCTGACCAAGCTGAAGGTTTATGCCGGAGATGTGCACCCGCACCAGTCGCAGAAGCCGGTGCCATTCGAGATCTCACAGGTCGCGCAGTAACAGCTCGGCCCGCCCCGGGCCGACCCACCGTCGTGAAACAGGCTGAATCATCAGAACAGACAGAGCTAACGAGGAGAACCGTGGCTGACACCACTTCCGCCGTCGAGACAGACGTTGTCGATGGCGAAGAGCAAGAGCTCACCGAGTACACCAGCGAGTCCGAGACCCCCATGGTCGAGGCCCGCAAGCCGGCGGCTTCGGGCCCCGGTGCTGCTACTGGGCGTCGTAAGCAGGCCATTGCCCGCGTGCGCATCGTTCCTGGCAGCGGTCAGTGGAAGATCAACAACCGCACCCTGGACGAGTACTTCCCGAACAAGGTGCACCAGCAGATCGTCAACGAGCCCTTCAAGGTGCTCGAGCTCGATGGCTCCTACGACGTGCTCGTGCGCGTGCATGGCGGTGGCCCTTCCGGCCAGGCTGGCGCGGTGCGTCTGGGCGTTGCCCGTTCGCTGAACGGTGTTGACGAGGAACTGAATCGTCCTGCGCTGAAGAAGGCCGGCTTCCTTACTCGCGACGCTCGCGTCCCTGAGCGCAAGAAGGCTGGTCTGAAGAAGGCCCGCAAGGCGCCTCAGTACAGCAAGCGCTGAGCGACATCATCCGCTAGTGGCGGCTTCGAATCCGGCTGTGGCTGTGTTTCGAGGCCGCTACTGCTGTATTGGGGGATGTGGCTCCTCCAGACGGCGCCCACGACGTGTATTCCCAGTCNNCTTGCCAACAAGGAGCTGACCGCCGAGCTCGCTCTCGACCTGTCAGTGGCCGCTGCCCACGTACTGGGTGAGGTCGGCGCCTTCAGGGGTCATCGACCGCAGGCGGTCGTGGGTCGAGACCCCCGGGCGTCGGGGGAGTTCCTGACCGCGGCGACCATCGCCGGTCTGGCATCTGCAGGGGTCGATGTCCTGGACGCTGGCGTGCTTCCGACACCGGCCATCGCGTTCCTGATTGCCGACAGCGGTGCCGACCTGGGCGT
>PMJN01000313.1 GCA_003157445.1 Micrococcales bacterium | reverse complement strand
CGACACTTTGACTGGGGGACCGGTCACGCGAAGTGTGCAGGTGCCGGCAGTCCTCGCCCTGTCCGACAGCCTGTCGGACAGGGCCGCTGTCCTGGCCGGGGGAGCGGACACCGGGTCGGACACCCTCGACGGTGACCCGTCCATGGCTGTTCACCTCTCCGACACCTCCGCGGGCGCTGGGGTGGTCCTGGACCCGCTGACCATTGCGGTCGAGCTCGTCCGCAATGACCGGCAGGTCGCGGGCTCGAGGATCGCGGCCGCAATGCGGCGGCACGGACACTCCGCGACCGCCCGGACCGGACTGCGGTGGCGCTCCCGCGCGATGGACCACCTGGACGCCGAGGTTCAGGGCTCCGGACATGGTGTTTTATCGTGATCGCTCTCAGCCGGTTGGCCTGAGCCTCGCGTCAAGATGCCCGCGTGCGGGTCGGCGCGGACAGGAAAGTTGTGTGCGATTCATGCGATTTGACAGCTGCTTCAGTGAGGAGGAATCTGCCAGTCCTCTGACAATCAAGCGTGAAGGTGGAGACGATGAAGCTCCGAAGACAAGCGTTTACCGCGGTAGTTGCTGCACTCCTTGGTCTAGGGGGCGCTTTAGGCGCTGCGAGCACTGCCGAAGCGGCAGGGGGCACAACTAATTACGGGCCGATCTACGGACCGTGGAGTTGTGGTCCCGACCAGCAAGCAGGAATCTCGTATCGGGCCTCCGGCCCAATTAGCGTCGACGCTTTGGTCAGTTACCCAACTGGACCAGTTCTCACCGGGACCTACTCCCCATCAGGAACCGGCGTTGTGTGGGCTTGGGGTCGAACGGTCTACTGGTTCGAGGCGTCCGTTAGCAACGGGGGCAAACTAATCTCCTATGCCAGGGCGTGCAGGTAGGAACTTGCTCGCAACACGCGCTGTCGGCTGTGCCGGTGTCTTGAGGCCGTACTCGCCTCGAAGTCCGGGATGATCTCGCCTGGCCCAGTCGGGCAGCGCAAATGACGTTGAGCGTCCCCTCCTACCTGGCCGCAGCTACGAAGGAGGGGACGCCGCTTGCGTCCGCGGCGGAGGGGGCGATGATGATGTTGGCTCCGCCAGTCCCTCCGTCGGTAGTGGGGGTGGTGGTGAGCAGGAGGGGGGACCGGTCACCAGGGTGTGCAGGTGCCGGCAGTCCTCGCCCTGTCTGACACCCTGTCGGACCGGCACGCCGTCTTGTCCGACAGGGCGGACGTCGGGTCGGACACCCTCGACGGCGACCCGTCTGGAGCTGTCGCCCTGTCCGACGCCCCAACCGCAGGACACGCAGGGTGCGCACATGCCGGCAGTCCTCCTTCCTCTCGGACGCGTCCGCCGTCCTGGCCGGGGGACTGGAAACCGGGTTGGACACTCTCGACGGTGATCCGTCCAGTGCTGTCGCCGTGTTCGACACCCGACGTTCAATCTGTTCGGGCCATGACGAAGAGCCACGGCTCGAGGTGACCGGCGATGTGGTCGATACACATCGCGGCCCAGCGGGTCTGTGCGAGCACGTCATGTAGTGAACGTTCGCGCCAGTAGGTGAAATGGCGGGGCAGATCCAGTTTGGCCTCGCTCCAGGCGTCGCCGTCGCCCTCCTTGACGGTGAAGGCCAGGACACCTCCGTCCATCACCGCCTGGCGGATTCGTTGGAGTGCATCGGCGAACTGCGCGCGATCTAGGTGCAGCAACACTGCTTGGGCGAGTACGGCGTCCCAGGGGCCGCCCAAGTCGGCGGTGCGTATGTCGAGCAGACGGGCCTTGTGGCCAGCCGCGCGCATCATCTCGACGAACGCCGGCGTCGCATCGGTGCGTGACACGTCAAGCCCGCGGGCTTCGAGGTACGCCGCGTCCATGCCTGGGCCGCTGCCGACCTCTAGTACGCGACCGAATCCGACGGTGTCAGCTAGGAGATCCAGGAAGGCACACAGAGCGAGACTGGGCGCGGCGCTCTGATCGGCGTAGCGCTGCGGCGCCGTTTCGTAGGAGCGCAGCGTGATGTCCACGGAGTCGTCGTGCCGGTTGGCCACCATGTCCCGTCACGATATCGAGACGAACCTCGGACGGTGAAGCGCGCTCATCAAGCAGGAGAGTGCGTTCGCAGCGCGACGCTGGCGCGTCCACAATGACTCCATGGTGAATCAAGGAGAAGTCATGATCGTTGGCTACGACCACGTCCAGGTTGCGATTCCGAGTGGCGCGGAGTCGGTCGCCCGCGACTATTACGGCGGATTGCTCGGGATGATCGAGTTGCCCAAGCCCGCAAGGCTCGCGGCACGTGGTGGATGCTGGTTCACGGCTGGTGCTGCCGTTCTTCACCTTGGCGTCGAAGCGGATTTTCGCCCCGCACGTAAGGCACACCCGGCGTTCATCGTGCAGGACCTCGATGTTGTTGAACGAACGGTACGACTGGCGGGGCACGAGACGACGCGCTCGGATAACGAGATACAAGGCGTGCTCCGGTTCCACACGTTCGACCCGTTTGGAAACCGCCTCGAGTTCCAACAAGCTTGACCACGCTCCCGACGCAACCATTCGCCTCGCGGGCGAGGCTGTGTGCACATCGGCCAGACCGCTCGAACCGAGACATGATCGGTCGTATCTTGTCGACCGTGCGGAGCCCATAAACGGAACATCATGCGACGCTCGGCCGACAGTTTCGACGACGCTCGGCCAGATGTAATGATCACCGGCAGAGCATCGGCGTCCGACGATGAGACGAGAACGTTGGGAGCTATCCGCGTCGCGCACGCGGCGACCTGCGCTACTCATAGAGCGCCAGTAGGAGCTTCACCAGCACGAGTTCGCCGGGAACGTAATCGCGGGCACGATGGAGACGGGCTGCCAGCAGTGGTGACTGCTTCGCGAGGTACTTGCGGGCTCTGCGGGCATGGGAGTGTTGGACGTGATCTTTATCGACGGCCTGCTCGATGAGCGGGATCGCGTATGCGATGTTCGCCCAGGTCGTTCGTGCGCACTATTCGAGCACGACATTCTCGCTGGGGGCACCGAGTGCATTTACTGCGTAGACGGCCATGAGGGAGGCTTCCGAGGCACCGCCTCGCGTTGGAGCGCCCGTGAATACGAACCGCGCCGCAGACACGTCCGTGGAGCGCACAACGATGCGAGTGCGCCATCGCTGCATCAGACTCAGCCGTCCGCGTGGGCTTGACCTGTAACCGAGGACGAGAACAGTTTCATCCGGCTCGGTGTGGTGTGGATCGAGTCGCTCAGCGGGGATCGCCTCGCGTCAACCGCGCCAGGTGGCCCATTCACTCCACACAAAGGCCGTCGACGCGACTGCCGTGCTTGCCAGTACCGCTGGCCATGTCAACGCCGATCGAGAATTGACCCTCTATGCCGCTTTGGTTCTAGGGCGCCAGTGCCAGTGTTCAGGCGGCAGCGACAGGCCATGAGGATCTTCTGAGTATCTGGCGCATACAGGTGATCTGATAATGCGATCAACACGAGCGCCTGTAAGAGTCGGCTAGAAGCTTCGCGCCCACATCGGCCATGAGTGGTCATCTTCCCCTACTCCACAGTCCCGATAGTCGAACGGACAAAGGGCACGCGTGGAGGTTGGGCCGACCTGGCACAAACATGATTTCGTCGTTCCGTGGCGGGATCGACTGCCGGGTCAGCCCGAGCCAGCCGAGACGTTGTGTCCGACGTGGATTGCTGTTGCGTTACGCGCTGTGTGTTTGCGCGAATTCCCGGGTCTCAGCGTCCGTGCTGCGCGGCCTGGGTGACGTGAAGACACACGTCAGCGAGATCAGGATGGTCGCAGTACCGAGAATCTGCCCCCAGGAAAGGGCCTGCGCCAGGAAGACCCAGCCCGCAAGGACAGCCACAACGGGACTGAGCAGGCCGAGGAAGGCGACCGAACCGACCGGGAGAAGTTGGATTCCGCGGAACCAGAGCGTGTAGGCCAGGGCGGTCCCGATCAGGGCGAGGTAGGCGAATCCCGCCACATTGCGCGAACTCAATGGTTGAGTGGGCAAGCCCTCCACGCTCAGCAGCACCGGGATGAGGAGCACGCCTCCGCTGACCAGTTGCCAGGAAGTCACTGCGAGGGCGGATGCCGGTTGTCCCCAGCGTTTGCTGAGCACGGTGCCCGCCGCCATAGCCGCTGCTCCGCCAAGTGCTGCGCCAATACCGATCACGTCGAGTCGTCCCGTCGCCTGAAGCACCAGCAACGCGACACCTGTCATGCCCAGTACCCCGGCGAGGACCCGTCGGAGCGTGAGTGCCTCGCCGACTAGTCTGCTGGCGAGCACGGCGACGATGAGGGGCTGCACGGCGCCGATCGTGGCGGCTACACCACCAGGCAGCCGGTAGGCGGCGGCGAAGAGCAGAGCGAAGAACACCCCGATGTTGAGCACGCCCAGTACGGGGGCCTTCCACCACCACGCGCCGCGGGGCAGCGTTCTGGTTAGCGCCAATAGGAGCAGCCCGGCGGGCAGGGCTCGCAGCACAGCCGCCAGCAGCGGTCGGCCCGGGGGGAGCAGTTCGCTGGTCACGAGGTAGGTCGTTCCCCAGGAGAGTGGAGCTAGGGCAGTTATGGCTACCGAACGCACATTGTTGCTAAGCACTTAACTAACATAGCTCAGTGCTTAGCAAACGGGTAACCTAGTTCACATGGCTACCGGTGTTGATCAGATCCTCGCTCAGTGGACGCGAGAACGCCCAGACCTCGACGTCTCGCCGATGGCGGTGATCGGCCGTCTAGCCCGCGTGGCGGCCGTGATCGATGTCCGCCTGGCCCGCACGTTCGCTACCCACGGACTCGACGCGGCCTCCTTCGATGTGCTGGCCACCCTCCTTCGCTCGGGTGACCCCTACTCGCTGGCACCCAAAGACCTCGCTGATGCAGCGATGGTCACCTCCAGCGCGATCGCGCAACGAGTAAACAAACTGGCCGCCGCCGACCTCGTAACACGCCACAAGAGTAACGCCGACGGCCGCGGAACCTTGGTCACCCTCACCCCGAAAGGCAGGAACCTGGTGGAGATGACATTGCCGCACCATCTCAAGACCGAGCACAACGTCCTGCACTCGCTCACCAAACGCGAACGCGCGACGCTGGCCGATCTGCTGCAACGCCTCTACGACGACAACATTGACAAGGTGACCGCGGTCCCTGAACAGCCCGCAGATAGCACAGTTCCCACACTGGGCCGATGAAGTGGCGATGGCGCCTCTTCGGCGGCCCACCGAGAGCATGCAGTCCCAAATCTGGATCTGAATCGGGACGGGAACCCTGACCTCGTTGACGCTAGCCGTGCTGTGTTTCTTCCTCGGCTATCTCGGGTGATCGGGTGATCGGAGCGTGCGTCGCGTGTGGGCAGCGCCTACGACATCTTCGCCAGCCTGGCGTTCGCTCCATTTGGGCTCTGCTGGCCGGCCCCATCGCAGCGGCCATCGGCCCCGGGCTGCGCTCTTGGGATGCGTCGGGCTCGCCATCGCAGCGACCCTCGCAGCCCTGCTATCGCCTGTGGTCCGAGAGCTCACCGCCCCGATCCTGGTCTCGGGCGCCTAGCGACCCGCAACCGAGACCAATTAAGCACCGCTGGCTGTTTTCGTGCGTGCGGGCCACTGAGCCCCGATGACGAAACGGACAGTGGAGCAGATGACCGCCGACAACCGCCGGCTTTGGTCGTCCCGCAGCCACAAAGATCCCCAAACGAAGATCCGGTCAGTGTCACCGTAGCTAAGGCCGCGGCGAACACGCGCCAGTAGACCCCAGCGGCGCACACAGGCTGTACGCGGAGCCAGTTGAGGGTGTTTCTGTTTACGGTCGTCCGAAAGCTGATGATCGCCCGGGCTGAGGTTTCGGTGTGAACCTGAACATACGGCGTTGGTGGGCTCGTGGTCGCAAATGCACTATCCGCCGGTGGTGAGCTTGGCGAAGGCGCTCACAGCTGCGGCCGTTCCGGTGCCGGTCATGGGCTTGCCGTGGCCACCGGCCAGCACTGTGGGTTCGAGCCGGGCCAGCCTTTCGACTGACTCCCGAGCCGCTCGCCTGCTCCAGGTTGTGTACCACGGCGGCCCTGAGAGGCCCGGTCGCCCTAGGAACAGACCCGACCAGGAGTTGAGTCTNNGGTCACGAGGGCGTCGCCGGTGATCAGGACGCGGTCCCCGGGCCGGAAGTACGAGACGTGGCCCGGAGTGTGGCCTGGGGTGGGAATGCACTCCCAGCCAGACAAGCCGGGGACCCCGGCTTCCGGTTCGAACGTGCGGGCGACCTCACTGAGGTTCGAACGAGCCAGCATCGTCTCGCGACGCCGTTTACCCATGGCACGCACCAACGGCAGCACGACCCACCGATCGAGCGGCCCGGCGGTCGCCACCATCGCCGCGAAGTCGCCGGTGGCGATCGGCAGTTCTGCAGGGTGCATGTAGACCGCGCAGTCCCAGGTGAGCGCCAATGGCAAGGCCGAGCCAGCGTGGTCGGGATGGCAATGGGTCAGCAGGATCGCGGCCGGACGCGAGTCGCTACCAAATAGAGACCTGGTGGCCCGCTCGATCCGCGATGCATCATTCGCCCAGCCGGCATCGATCAGTACCCACGAGGGCCCGGATCGGACGAAGTAGACAACAGTCTGCGTGCGTCCCCACGGCCCCAGGTAGAACACGTCCGGCGCAATCTCTCGCGCGACGTCGGCCGCACCCTGCCCAGTCAGGCGGGTCATGACGACCGTCCGACAATCCGTCCGGCGATCCGCGGGGTCGTGCCACGGCCGCTCTCACACGCCACGAGCCTCACTCGACAACGCGCAGTTGACCCTCCTGACGACGCGGACGGCTTGTCTCCCACAGAGACTCCTCCCAGACTGTCGCCTGCAAGAGGGCTGACACACCTTTGGATGATGGGAATCACCGGTCCCGTCCACGAGAAGGTGTCCGACGAGCCTGCCAATTCTTCAATGTAACGCGGACACGAAGCATCCGCTCATCGATAGCCCCCATGGGCAGTTGACCACAAGACCCGCGGACGTGCGCGTGACCGATCCGCCGATCGTCTTTCGGACGCCGGAGGCCGAGTCTCCTGTCTGCCCCATCGACAGCTCACTTGAGTGAGTATGACGGGTAGTACCCATTCATATATAGAGATCTAAGTATGAAAGGGATGCAGAATCGATATGGCAGAGAAGACGGGCTTTCTCGGCTCGGCAACAGTTGGCACGAAGGGACAGATCGTCATTCCGGCAGATGCCCGTGAAGCGATGCAGGTCAAGGAAGGCGACAAGGTGGTGATCCTTCGTAGCCCGCGTGAAGGCAGTTTGCTCGTGTTCCGTGTGGACTCGTTCGACGTGCTCCTGCAGAAAGCACGGATTGCTGACGACGAATGCACCCCGGTGGCTGCGGCGCACAAGCCAACGAGGTAGAGGCGCTCGCATCCTGTCGGAGTGTGGCTTCTCGCTTATGCACAAAGGAACTATGACTGAACGCATCTGAGCCAAGCTTGGGTGTCCGTGGACGATCTGATTCACTTGCCTCTGCGGGCTCGAAGCGGTAGCCGAGGCCGGGTTCGGTGACCAGGTGCCGCGAATAGGCTGGTTCGGGGCTAGCAGGTGCCGCCAGCAGTGGTCGTCCGAGTCATATTCGTGGCTCCTTCAGCAATTTGACCTTCAACCCGGCCTGACCCACCTCGGGGCGCGCCACTTCAGGTCGCCAACCGCATCCGACGGAGAAGCCCATGGGCCAGCCGGTTCAGAGTGCGTTGTGCGTGAAGCGGCCGCCGATTAGCGTCGCGGCCACGGGCATCCGTCTCAGGTCGGCCACAGATGCGGCGAACGGATCGATCTCACAGATCGCCAGGTCGGCCACGTCTCCGACTGCGACCACGTGTCGTCCGCGCGCAGACGCGGCGAGGGCTGACCGCCGGGAAATGGCCTGCTCGGCGTGCCACGGTTGCCGACCATCCCGAGTGCGGCCGACGGCAGCAGCCATAGTCACCCAGGGATCGAGCGGTGCCACCGGGGCATCGGAACCGAGCGAAAGTACAACACCCGCGTTCAGGAGGCTGGCAAACATGAACGCGCGCTCGGTACGCCCGTCCCAATAGTGGTCGGCGACGTCGCGATCATCCATGACGTGTTCGGGCTGCACGCTGGCCACCACACCAAGTTTCGCGAAGCGTGCAATGTCTGC
Source organism: Micrococcales bacterium (assembly GCA_003157445.1). Taxonomy (GTDB): domain Bacteria; phylum Actinomycetota; class Actinomycetes; order Actinomycetales; family Dermatophilaceae; genus UBA4719. The sequence continues at coordinate 4,009 of PMJN01000313.1, read as the reverse complement.
CGCCACAAGCAACTGAGCGTGCTCGATGCTTCCGGTGCAGCCAAGCTCCTCGAAAGCNNTCGAAGCAGTACGCCGTCCGGGTGTTGAGCGAGCCGTCGCTGATGACCTTGTACGGACCAACCGTGAGCAACCCATCGGTGCCATCAATCACAGCGCCGGAGCGAAGCCCGAGATCCATCGCGCGATCTAGGTGTTCGGTGTAGATGCCGAAGTCGACCCGGAGGACATTAGTGCCGGCCGCGATTCGGCGCACCCACGGATCGAGAGACCACGTCATCTCCAGATCGACGATTCCGACCACTCCACGAGATGCCGCCATCTGGGCCGCCTCGTCGACCCAGCCGTCCATCACCAGGTCGTCAACGGTGTCAAGGGCACGAAGAACGGCGAAACTGTCGTCCTCAACGAGCAACCCCGTGGGGTGATCCCCAAAGCCGTATCGCGTCAGCGCCATCGAGTTCATCCAGCAGGAGTGCAGGTCACCACTGACCAAGACCACTGGGATGGGGCCGGCCGCCGCGTCCAGCAGTTCACGCCTGGGTGCATCCGGCCATAGCCCGTCACGAAAGCCGAACCCGATGAGAACCTCGCCTACTGGGATGGCGGCTGCTCGTTCTGCTACCAGAATGGCCGCTTTGGCCGCGGATATCGCGGTCGACACGTCCAGTCTCCTGGCGGTCTGGGCCCACTGGCTGAAGTGAACATGGTTGTCCCAGAGCCCCGGAGTCAGCCAGCGTTCACCGAGGTCGATCGTCTCCACCGCAGCCATCGACGCATTGATGGACCCGATCCGGCGAATCGTCCCGTCGAGGACTTCGACGTTGACGATCTCGTCACTTCCGGGCAGTCGCCCGTTGCCCAGGATGAACCTCAACGACCGAGCCGATCATCCACGCCCAGCATCTGGCCAGCCAAGAGCGGACTCGCATCCACACCATCGCCCTTGAGGTCGGCGGTGACGCTCCGCGTGGGCGATGGAACGCGAGACGGCCGTGTCATTAGCGGCATCAGGTCACGACCCGAGATTCATGCCGGCTTTGTCAACGGCACAGTCAGCCTTGTGGCAAGAAAATAGGTCGATGCCATCGTCGATGGAAGAACCGCCACTGAGGCAGCCTGCTGCGGCAGCGACCGCGCGGACGCAGTTCAACTGAAACTGCTCCATGAAGTTGGTCTTCCGATGTGGCACTCCTCGGACGGGAGGCCGCCAAGGGAGCAGCAACTCCTCTGCTGATGACATGACCGGATCCTACCGTTGCCCACCGACCGCCCGCTCATCTTCCGCGTGCAATCCGCGGGAGACCACATCACTGTCAGGCATGGCCGTTGCCGTTGTGATCCCAGAGTTGATCTGAGATGTCCTCCTGCCAGCTGATCTGCGATTTGTGGTCTGGGAAACTGATGTAGCGTTCCACGGTCGCTGTCCCTTGATGCTGCAGAGACCACTGCCGTGCAAACCGGGGTGCCGCCCGTCCACTCGCGGCCGTCGTAGCGCCTCGTCACAAGTCGTCGGCGCGGGCGTCAGGTGACCTGGTCTTGCCTACCGGCAGGTCGCGGTGCCACGACTGGGTGATGTAGGACGTGCGGAAACCTGTGGAGGTGTAAAGGTCGACGGCACCTGTGGGCGAGTCGGCGTCAACCTCGAGCCCGACGCGGTCGCGGCCGCGCTCGGCGGCGTCAACGATGACCGTGTTCAGAAGCGACCGGGCGACGCCGCGTCCACGAGCGGACCGCAGCACGCCGAGATAAGCGACGTAACTGCCTCCGGGGGCGTCGCCATCGCCGGGCGAAGCCGTGGCCACGAGCACTCCAGCAGGCGACGGAGCGGCAGCGGAGTCGTCGACCAGCTCGGCGATCCACCAATGGTCCCAGCGGTGCCCTGGATCCTCGCGCAGCCGCGAGCAGAACTCGTCGAACGGCTCGAAGTGATAGTTGAAGTGGTCGGTGAACGCCTCCTCGAGGACATCGTGCACCGTGATGAGGTCATCCTGCTCCGGCATGCCGTCGGCTGCCCTGCTGACCCGCCGAACGACGACGGCCGGATCCAGTTCGGGGGAGGGGTCCGCATCCGCCGGCGTGACCGGGCGGGTCATCTGTAACCAGGTCCGGGTGTGTGTGAAGCCGGCGCGGGCGAGCCAGCGCTTCTGTCGCGGGTCCTCATCGAAGGCGCCACTGTCCATCTGGGTGACGTTCAGGCCATGCTCGAGCGCGAGGTGGGCGGATTCGCCTGCGGTCCATGCGAACAGAGCCTCGGCGATCTTGTCGGCCGTATCCGGCTCGAGTCCGGGGTCCACCACGACGGAGACGAGCACGCGCCCCGCAGCCCGGTCGTGCACCGTCGCCCAGCCCCGCGCTCTTGCCGCCTCATCGCGTAGCAACAGGTGACGGCGGGTCTGCATACCCTTCGCACTGAGATCGGCGTCGACGATGGCTCGCGTCGTCGATGATCGGCCATGAGCGATAACCTCGTGGCGGTCCACAAGGGCGTGCAGGTCGGCTGCGTCGACAGCCCGTGGGGGGACGGAAACCCAACCCGGCGGCAGTGCCGCGGGCTCGATCTCCTGGCAGTCGGAGGAGGAAACGGAGCGAGAGTCGGTCTGGGGCTTCATCCCACGATTGTCCCGCACCTCGCCGCACCTCGCTGCATCTCGCCGCACTTCGCCACGCGTCACACCAGCGACGGACGCGCAGTGCTGGCACATTCACCGAGCAGGAACCCGCCAGTGCACCCACTTACCTTCCTCTGCTCGTCTTGGACGCGAACCGCCGTACTGAGACGAACTTGGACGGCACCGCCAAACGCGCTCTCACCGGCGCACAGCGCTCGACCGGAGCTGGTACAAACCGAGCCGGACGTTCCTCCTGCGCCCGGTCGAGAGGCACGCCACGCGGCTGGTCCTGCACTGGCGACGCCAAATGGATTCTCAGCACGTGGCACTCGACCCTGTGGTGTTGTTCGCTGTGTGTGTCGTGGACGCCCTCATGCAAAGTCGGCAGCTACGCGGCCTCAGGCAACGAGCAGAGATTAACTCCTGACGGTAGAGGTACGTCTGGAGCTCTCCCGTCCGCGCTGTGTAGTCGCCGCTGATCAGCACAAGACGCGCTGATCTTGCCTGGGCAGTCCGCCAAGCGGAGCGGTCAGCGGAGTAGGTGGCTACCTCCCTGCTGCCTTGGCGGTCCGCAGCCCGATCCTCAACTGGGGATCACCTGTAGCCCCAAGTCGCCTAATGTCAGTTCAACAAGAGCGGATCCCCACGTGGTTGAGGTTTTGGCTTCAGACGCAGTCTGGGGCCCCAACACCGTCCACGACACGCAAGCGTTCGTCATCGACGCGAGCTCGGCTTGGGATGGCGACCCACAGGACAGGTATGTATGGACTGCCTTCACGCAGGGCGGTGGCATCGTCGGACTCGGGGAACTGGGATCGCTTACGCCGTCCACAAGCGGCATTGGGGAAATGGCATTGGCACCGCAATCGGTGTGCAGCTTTTTTCACAGGTATTTGACCGACTCGGACTCCATCGAGCTGCAGCGACTTGCGATCCGCGCAGCCACGCAAACGCAGCTGTCTTGGGCAGAATCGGAATGACTTACGAGGGGCGACTGCGGAAACAATCGAGCTCCGAGACGGCTGGCGGGACTCTGAGGTCTTCAGCAGCTTCGCCAGCGAGCGGCAACGAACGCGGCCCTGAGACAGTCCCGTCTTGCTCAGCCAATAAGCCATCCGCTAGTGACGCCGATGTCATGCGGCTTCGCAAGCGTCGCTTTTGGCTTCGATTCTGCGATGCGTGAGCCAGATCAGGACTGACGTAAGGGCCAGGATCGCTCCGCCGACGGCGAATCCGACCGAGATACTGGCACGATCGATGAGTAGGCCTGCCACGCAGGCGCCGGCGGCGCTGCCGATGTTGTTCGCGGTGTTGACCCAGGTGCTTGCCTCGGTCTGCTGGTGTTCGGGTGCCAGCTCGTCGGCGGCCAGGTAGGAGACGACGAAGAGCGGGGCTATGGC
>PMJN01000443.1 GCA_003157445.1 Micrococcales bacterium | reverse complement strand
CGGTAGACCTCCCCGCGCTGGGCACCGACCACGAAGGTACCGTCCGCGGGCCGGTAGCTCACGTGGTTCCACACACCGCCCGAGCCCGCCTTGTCGATGGCAGTTCTGGTCGACGGTCATCGTCGGCTGGGCGCCGCCGAATGCGGCCCACGTCGAGACATACACGGGGGCGCCGCCGACGATTCGGTAGACCTCCCCGCGCTGGGCACCCACCACGAAAGTGCCGTCCGCAGGGGACTGGGGCAACGTGTTGAATGCGGCTTGACTGATCACGATTGTCGCTTTGGGGCCACCAAAAGCGGCCCAATTCGACACGTAGACGGGGGCGCCGCCAGCGATCCGGTAAACCTCGCCGTGACCGGTGATCGAAACGAAACTGCCGTTGATGACCGGGGCTGGACCGGCCACCGGGCTCCCACCGGTGGCCTTGTTCAAGGGAGCGTGCATGAATCCACGGACGCTGCCGCCGTACTGCCCGCTCAGCGTGGAACCGGTCAGCATGTACGTATGACGTCCGTTGGCGCTGGCGTTCTGTTCTACGGCGTATACGGCGCTGCCAACGGTGTGCTCGACGACCGAGACATGGCCCCAGCCACCCGAATAGGACTCGATGATCAGGTCGCCGGGAACGGGAAGGTAGCCGCTGCCGTTACGGTGGAAACTCAGCCAGGGGCTGCCTTCGGGGATGTACTCGGCGCCGTACCGGTAGGCGCCCGCGGCGGCACCGCCGTCGGCGTAGACCCGGCCCCATCCCTTGACTGCGTACAGGCGGGAGGCAAGCTCGACACACTGCCAGCCGTAGCCATCCTGCACGCCGGGGTTTGCGGTGCTCAGACCGGCGCAAGAGCTGCCGGTGCCCTGGTCGACGCCGTTTGAATGCACCGTGACGCCGGCGCCACCGAGCCACGAGCCTGCTGCGATCTCGACCGCCGAGCAGGTCGCTGCTTGTGCGGGGGTTGGCGTCGGGACCAGTATGCCCAGTGAAACCATGGCCAAGGTCAGGGTCAAGGTCAGGACCCAGGACATGGCGGTCCTGCACCGACGTGGGTAGGCGACATCGGCCAGCAAGTGGAACAGCCTGGGACCACCGGGCTTCACTACAATTGAGCTTCCTGTCGTTCTAGTTGACTGCTTGGCCCCCCGCTCACCAGCCTGTCGCGCAGCCGGGGACGCCCACATCGGCTGAAGGTGCGGGGCGAGCCCCCGTTCGGGTGCTCTTGGTTGACATGTTCGTCAGCCCTTCCTGCCCGAACGGCTGTCGCTGCGTCGTACCCACTTTCGACCCTGAGATCTGAGCTGCTCTGAGCTGCCCCTGCCGTCGTGGCGCCGCTTCTTGGTGGCCGCGTCATGCATGGCGACCCTGCGAGACACCCGCGCGCGGCAGCCGGCGAACCTTACGCAGCGCACTGCTCAGGTGCCGCGGGTTGGGATCTGCTCCCCGCTCGAAAGGATGGCAATGGTTTTGATCCCGAGGTCGACACCCCACCACTTGCGTCAGGGTGTGCCAGGCTCAGCACTGGTCGCTGCGGGTCGACGGCGAACGACACGAACCAACGGCCCCGCTTACCGGTCAAGACCGGTATTGAACGCCTCTTTCGAGCACTCCCCCACCACGGCGCAACATCACCCTTGGCCGTGTTCCAGTCCTTACGCAGGCAGTACAGCGACCACGAAACCGGCGCAGCCAGGTCCTGCTTGCTGATGCCATAGGTCGCTTCGGCTTCCCGCTTCCCCATGGCCGCTTTGACGTGGGCGAGGCCGCAGTTGTACGCCACCCTGGCCGCCACACTGGGACCGCATGTCGCGTTCCTGCGCAGGTGTCGGATCGAGCGCGAACCGGCAGGCCTGCAACGTCACGGGACGTCCTGTGCGATCGCGGCAACCGCACGTGCCGCACGGCCTGGACATACTCGGCGCCGAACCTTGCGAAGCGGCCTGGGTGCCCGACCCCGATCGTCGTAACCCCAGGGTCACCTAGCAACCCAAGGAGCTTCCTGCAGTGTCCGTTCAGCTCCGGCCCGACCTCGGTGACTACTCGATCCACGCCGGGATCGTGAGTGGTTGCTCGTGCCACCTGCCGTTCAAGGTCTGGGCGCGGGTCGGCTTGGCACGGCGGCACATCGAGTCACGCTCACACCATTAAGTCGCCGTTCCTTTCGCGGGACGCCCATGCCCGGGTCGGCCAACACGACGTCAGCGGCAGGTCCTGCACGGATCGGGCAAGAGGCGACCGGCGGACCTCATCGGTCGCCCGTACCCATTCGGTCCTGTCAGCTCAGGCCCGGGTGGTTGGGTGGTGGCGGGCCTCCTCGATGCTGTCGATGGCGCCCCCGGCTCCGCCGAACTCGTCGGCTATCTCGCCGGCGACGTCGCTCGGGTCGCCGTGCTCGGTGGCTAGGTGGCCGTCCTCGTCGAGGCCGTGGTCGGCTTGGGCCAGCATCTGGTGTGCGCTGGACAACACGATGACTGCCGCAACGACGGCGACCGCGCCGATGGCGAAGGGCACGTGCAGGTTGAAGCGTTCGACGAGCTTGCCAGCGGCGAATGGCGCCAGTCCGCCGCCGAGGAAGCGGACGAAGCCGTAGGCGGCGGAGGCGACCGGCCGCTCGACCGGGGACACCATCATCACGGCTTGGGTGGTCAGCGTGTTGTTGATCCCGATGAAGATCCCGGCGGTGATCACCGCGACGACCAGGACGGTGCGGTTGTTGACGAAGATCGAGATGACGGCGAGGTCGGCTGCGAAGAACAGCAGCGCGCCATACAGCGACCGTGCGGTGCCGTACCTGCGCTGAAGCCGCGGCGCCCCGAAGACCGAGAAGAACGCCACGAGTAGGCCCCAGCCGAAGAACACGAAGCCGAGCTGGATGGCCGACAGCCCCATCGGGAACGGTGCGTAACCGAGCATTGTGAAGAAGCCCCAGTTATAGAGCAGGGCTGTGATGCTCAGCGTGAGCAGTCCGCGGTGGGTCAGCGCCTTCAACGGTGCCGACAGGGACGTACGGAAGGTGGGCAACGGGATGGGATCCAGCAGCACGACGACGGCGATCAGCGCGACGGCCATCAGGGCGGCCACGCCGAAGAACGGGCCGCGCCAGCTGATGTTGCCCAGCGTGCCTCCGAGCAGCGGTCCGACCGCGATACCCAGTCCCAGTGCCGCTTCATACAGAACAATGGCACCGCCGAACCCGCCGGAGGCCGAGGCGACGATGACCGCCAACGAGGTGGCGATGAACAGCGCGTTACCCAGGCCCCACCCGGCACGGAAGCCCACGATGCCGTTGATCGAGCTGGACGTCCCGGCCAGAGCCGAGAACACGACGATGATCGCCAGGCCGGTGACCAGGGTCCGCTTGGCACCCAGCCGGCTGGACACCCAGTTCGTCAGCAGCATCGCGAACGCCGTCACCACCAGGTAGCTGGTGAACAGCAGCGTCACCTGGCTCGGGGTCGCCTTCAGCTGGGTGCGCAACGACGGCAGGATCGGGTCCACCAGACCGATGCCCATGAACGAGATCACACAGGCGAAAGCGACGGCGTACACCGCCTTCGGCTGGGCGAACAAGCCGGCCTGACCGCTGCCGTGGCTCGTGGTGGTCGTCATCGGCTCTCCTGGATGCCTGTTGCGAGGCCTACGTCGGACGTGGCGTGATCGATGAGGAGCCCCAGCGCCGGGATCGCGGCATCGAACCTTGCGCGCTCGACCGGGTCGAGCACCCCCAGCAGTTCTTCCATCGCGGCTGTTCTCCTGGTGCGCCGTTCCTCCACGAGCGCGCCCCCCGCTGCGGTCAGCTCGACAAGAACCGCTCGTCCGTCAGTGGGATCGGCGCGGCGTTCGACTAGCCCAGCGGCCTGGAGGCGACTCACCAGGCCGGTCATTGCCGGCTGGCTCACCGCTTCGCGTTCTCCCAGTGTCGTCAGCCGCAGCGGGCCCGAACGCAGCAACAGCCGCAGCGTCGAGGCTGCGGTCAGGCTGACACCTTCAGACGGGATCAGGTGACGCCACACGCTGAAGAACGAGTCGAGTGTCTCGGTCGCCCCTCTGACGGAGGGTCCATGGGTTGCCGTCGTCGCGTTCACAGGGGTATTTATATCGTGACATTATGTATTTTCAAAATATCCCGCACTGAACAACGCCGCAGAGTCGACAGTGTCACCGTCCAAGTTCGCTTGGCGAACGCGTTGTAGGCGCACTGGCGGCGCGAAGCGCCGCCCGCAGGTCGCGCCAGCCAAACCCGCGCCCTGTTCCCGGTTGGCGTGGGCATATATCGGGACATACACCCATAGTTGGTCATAATTCGCCCAAGCTTGGGCCGTCGGTTGCTGACTGCTGACTGCTGACGGCTGAATCGATCAGCCGATCCGTCGAACTGAGACGATCACCGAAGCCCACTGGGACGCTGGTGTCATCTGAACCACCTCACCGGCGTGTGGTGCCGACACGAGGTAGGTCACCGCGCCCACCCGACCTGCGACCATGCCCACATGCCCGGGGCTGGTCGCTGTCCCGTCACTTCCGGGCAGGAAGACGAGGTCGCCTGACCTGGCGCCGGCCAGGCCCACGGGGACGCCGACGTTGACCTGGTCGAAGGTCGTACGTGGAATGGCCACGCCGGCCGAAGACCAGCTGGCCTGGGTGAGCGAAGAACAGTCCCATGATTGCGGCCCACTAGAGCCCCACACGTAAGGCTTGCCGAGCTGGGTCAGGGCGAAGCCCGCTGCCTGGTTTCCCGGCTTCGACCCGTCCATTGCCAGTCCGGCCGGAATCGCCGCTGAGCCGCCGCCCGGTCCAGTCCCCGCGACACTGCAGGGGCCCGGCAGGGCAGAGGGCAGTAAGGCTTGACCGGCAGCGGGCGCGGTCCGCCTCNNGCACCGCAGCGGCGACCTCGCTCAGCGGACGGGTCGCCCACCGGTCGATCATGACAAGGCGGGACAGGAACGCACTGGTGGCTGCGGCCGGGTCGGCCGCCACCGGCGCGCTGTAGTACCGCACCCGCTGCTGGAACAAGCCCAGTGAGTCGGCGTCCTTGAACACGCGGTAGTTGTGAAACATCGACTCCGCAGCGACGGTGGCCAGGGCGACGGTCGCGGCATAGGGGGCAAGCCCGCGCTGGGCAGTGACCGACACCACGGTCTGCGCATTGCCCATCTGCTCGGCGTCCAACTGCACCCCGCCAACGCGTTGTCCGGTCCCACCCGGACCGCATGGGGGCCGCCAGGGCGAGCCGGGCGCCGCGCCCGCGATCATCAGCCCAAGCACCAAGACCACGATGACGGCAACGAACAGTGCCCCAGCCACACTGGCGGTGGCGCCGGATCTAGCACTCACGGGCCATCACG
>PMJN01000197.1 GCA_003157445.1 Micrococcales bacterium | reverse complement strand
CGGGCCCAACGCGCGAGCCGGACGGGAGGCAGCCCGCCAGGAGGCCGCAGCCTGGCGCCAATCCGTCGGCTACCGCCGACGGCGATGCCTGACAGAGACGCCAAAGCATAGGGGCGGTAAGTTGCTGACCGGCGGCTACGGCATCTTCGAAACGCTTGAAAGTGGCGCGAGTCAACACTCTCAAGAGTGGCGCGAGCAGCTCCCCATATTTGTGGACCGACCCGGTCCGGCACGCAGCATGATCAGGAGACGGACATGACCGAACAGGACACTTCGCCAGTCGAGCAGGACTCTTATTCAGTGGTTGAGGCCACGACCCAGGATGAGCCGGCACAGGAGGCCACTAAGGATCTCACTGGTGAGGTGGGGGTCGAAGGTGGGTCAAGCGCGACAACCCCGACATCCCTTCTTGAGCGTGAGGGTGAGGTTGCAGCCGACTTCCTCGAGCAACTCCTGGACATTGCAGACATGGATGGAGACATCGATGTGGATATCGATGGTGACCGGGCAGCAGTGGCAATCGTGGACTCCGAGGAGGGGCGCGTGTCCCGCCGGCTCGTAGGCAGTGATGGCAAAGTATTAGAGGCGTTGCAGGAGCTCACCCGACTTGCGGTCCAGGCCTCCACCGGCGAACGGAGTCGACTCATGCTGGATGTGGCGGGCTATCGTGCTGAGCGTCGTGCTTCCGTTGTGACGATCGCCCAGGCTGCCATTTTGGTGGTGAAGTCCACGGGAGAGAAGGTGGCCATGGATCCGATGACCGCATTCGAGCGGAAAGTCGTTCACGACGAGGTGCTCGCGGCGGGCCTGGTGTCCGAGTCTGAAGGTGTGGAGCCGCAGCGTCACGTGGTGATCCTGCCCTCGTGACTCACGACCGAAGTGGTCTGTTTCACGTGAAACTGGCCATCCAGTGGTGTTTCACGTGAAACCAGCTGACAAATGACTTCTAGTCGGAACACTCCGATGCAGTATCTACTGTGGGCATTGACGGTTCAATGAGTGACATATCGGGCTGTGGCGTCCCGACGGACGACGGCTCCATGAGTGGCGTCCCAACATCAGAACGCGGCCGCGTTGATCTACCCCATGGCGACGAGGATCGGACGGCTCCATCACCGCCGGCCGGCGCCGCGCAGGTTTTTGGTGACCGGTTGGTCTTGGCTGAGAAGTTCGCTGCGATCCTGGCGGATAGTGGCGTGTCTCACGGGTTGATCGGCCCGCGCGAGGTTCCTCGATTGTGGGAGCGACATGTCCTCAATTGTGCGGTCATTCACCCGGCGATACCTGCCCATCAGATGGTGATCGATGTGGGGTCGGGTGCAGGCCTGCCAGGGCTAGCCTTGGCCATCGCGCGCCCAGACCTTGACGTTCATCTGGTCGAGCCGATGCTGCGGCGTACCAACTGGCTGTCTATAGCGGTCGATGACCTGGAGCTGACGAACGTCACTGTTCACCGGGGCCGTGCCGAACAGTTCCGAGGGATTTTGTGCGCGCCTGTGGTGACCGCGCGTGCTGTTGCGCGGTTGAGGGAGCTGGCCACCTGGTGTCTGCCATTGCTCCTGCCTGGCGGGTCGCTATTGGCGATCAAGGGATTGAGCGTCACAGAGGAGGTGGAGACCGACCGTGCGGTTCTCAGGCGGTTGGGCGCTATTGATGAAGTCATCGAGACCTATGGGAGCGGCATCGTGGATCAGGAGACAACCGTTCTTCGCGTGGTTATGGGTGATCGGCCGATCCGGCACGACGCGCCGAAAAGGAAGAAGTCGAAAGGGAAGCGCCGAGGTTGATCATCGGTCAAGGTCCGTGCGAGCCGGTACGGTAGAGCAACCGAGCGGTCAGCAGCCCGCTTGTGCTGAAGGAATGAGGTGGCACGTGTCGACGTCCGGATTGGCTCAAGCGGGGCTGGGCTGGCCCACGGAAAGTCCAGGGGGCGCTGATTTTCCGAATCCTGGTCTGGGGTGGCCGCGTTCAGCAATCGACTCAGTTCTTAAGTCAAAGACTGAGCCAGGCCCCGAGTCGGGCCCAGATCGTGGGGAAGCCGCCAAGGGCGATGGTCTGTCAACGACAGACGTCGTTTCACGTGAAACAGCTAATCAAGGTGGTGAAGAGCACTTGTCAGAGCGTGAGCAGTTGGCCGCGTCCCTGCCTGATCCAGGTTCAGAAACACCGTTGGCTCAAGCAGTAGCAGAGGACGCCCGACGCCGTATCTCTTTGTCCGGCAAGACCTTCCCCAAACCTGGCCACACGCGCATCTTGACGGTGGCCAACCAAAAGGGCGGAGTGGGTAAGACAACAACGACTGTGAACGTGGCGGCAGCGCTGGCCCAGGCCGGTCTCCGGGTGCTGGTCGTTGACATCGACCCTCAGGGAAACGCGAGCACCGCCTTAGGTATCGACCATCACGCCGACGTCCCGAGCATCTATGACGTACTCGTGGATGGCAAGCCCGTCGTTGACGTTGTGCAGAAGTGCGTCGACATCCCCAACCTCTGGTGCGTCCCGGCGACGATCGACTTGGCCGGTGCTGAGATCGAACTGGTTTCGCTCGTTGCCCGTGAGACCCGGATGGAAAAGGCTTTGAGTGCCTATGTCTCGGGCGCGGCGGAACGTGGCGAGGAACGACTGGACTACGTGCTGATTGATTGCCCACCCAGTCTGGGCCTGCTCACCGTCAACGCGTTCGTGGCAGCCGATGAGGTGTTCATCCCCATCCAATGTGAGTACTACGCGCTCGAGGGACTCTCCCAGCTGCTCAAAAACATCGAGTTAATCCGGAGTCATCTGAACCCCGGCCTGCATGTGTCGACGATTCTCTTGACCATGTACGACGGTCGTACCCGCCTGTCCGCCCAGGTCGCCGAGGAAGTGCGTACACATTTCCCTGCCCAGGTGTTGCGTACCTTGGTGCCTCGGTCTGTACGGATTTCTGAGGCGCCTAGCTTCGGACAGACAGTGATGACCTACGATCCCACCAGCAGCGGGGCCCTGTCCTACCTCGAGGCCGCTAGTGAGCTCGCGGATCGTGGAGTGTCCGGCTAGCTTCCACAAGTGGGCTAACCACAGAATCGTGAGTATGTATCTAGCCCGGGCGAAAACCTCGCGTCGGTCATGTTTGTTTCAGAGAGGTCGATGGGTATGAGTGCGAAGCGGCGTGCATTAGGTCGTGGGCTGGGAGCCTTGATTCCCACATCCCCGGAAGGCAATGGGAGTGCCCGCCCCATGGACGTGCTCTTCAGAGGAAACTCAGCCGTCCGGCCCGATCACGACCTTGCTGTTTCACGTGAAACAGGAACCGTTCTGGCGAATCAAGGGACAGATTCAAACCTCGCCCCAGCTACGACTTCGTCCGACCTCACGCCCGTGCCGGGAGCTCGCTATGCGGAGCTGCCTGTACTCTCCATTCGACCAAATCCGAAGCAGCCACGCAAAGCATTCGGCGATGATGAGATGGCTGAGCTGGTCCACTCGATTCGTGAGATCGGGATACTGCAGCCGGTGGTGGTGAGGCCGATCCCGAGCGACGAATTGGACAACCAGGAAAGCCCGAGCTCTGATGGGGTTGAACAGCCGCTCTATGAGCTGATCATGGGCGAACGTCGTTGGCGTGCCACTCAGGCCGCCGGACTTGCCGTCATTCCGGCAATCATCAAGGACACCCACGACGATGACCTGCTCCGTGACGCACTCCTGGAGAACCTGCACCGCAGCGAGCTCAATGCGTTGGAGGAAGCGGCGGCCTACCAGCAACTGCTGGATGATTTTGGCTGCACGCACGACGAGCTCGCCGCACGGATAGGCCGCTCACGCCCGCAGATCTCCAACACCCTTCGCCTACTCAAGCTCCCACCTTTGGTGCAACGTCGCGTTGCCGCGGGTGTGCTGAGCGCGGGCCACGCCCGCGCGCTACTCGGACTTACCGACCGTGACGCCATGGAGCGCTTGGCTTCGCGGATTGTGGCCGAGGGTTTGTCAGTACGTAATGTCGAAGAGATCGTCGCACTCGGAGATGAACAGACCCCTAGGGCCCGCAAGCCGCGGCCCGGCGCCCACCACCCGCAGTTGGATGGCCAGGCAGCCCGCCTCTCTGATCGTTTCGATACGCGCGTTCGGATTAACCTCGGTCAGCGAAAGGGAAAACTCACGTTCGAGTTCGCTTCGGTTGAGGACCTGGATCGCATCGTCCACCTAATGGGCGGGGACCTGATCAATGGCGAGAGTTTCGGCGACACTACGAATGGTGACAAGGTGCTCGGCGACGCCTCGGCCTAGTCCGACCAAGCAGACCAGGCCGGACCTGACCGGGCAACTACCGTCAGGTCGTAGCAAGTGCTCGTTCCACGATGGCGGCGTAGACCTCTGTGGCATCCATGCCTGCCGCTTCCACCGCCATGGGGAGCAAGGATGTCTCGGTCATGCCGGGGGAGACATTGGCCTCCAGGAACCACGGGCGCTCGTCCGAGTCGATGATCAGATCAACTCGGCTCAGGTGATGATGGCCCAGCGTGCGATAGGCACTGAGGCTGGCTGCAGCTACCGAGGCGGCGGCCGAACTGCTCAGGCGGGCAGGCGTGAAGAACTCGGTCGAACCTGCGGTGTAACGAGCTTCGTAGTTGTAGACGCCACCATCAGGCACAATCTCCACGGCCGGAAGGGTCTGGGTCTGGCCCAGCGCGTCCTCGATGATAGATAGCGCAACCTCGACTCCATCAATAAACTGTTCGATCAAAGCAATATCACCATATGCATAAGCTGTGACCATTGCGGAGGGAAGTTCCATTGCGGACCTGACGATGGTCAGACCAAGGGAAGACCCTCCACGTGCTGGTTTGACGGCCAGAGGCAGGCCGAGGGAGTCAACTACTGACTCCAGGAGGGCGGGCGCCCCCAACTCACGGAAAGTGGCATGCGAGAGCGCCATGCTAGCCGGGGTCGAGATGCCGGCCGCAGCCACCAAAGCTTTAGCCACAGGCTTGTCCCACGTCAGGCGGCACGAAGCCGGCCGGGAGCCGACGTAGGCAATATCCAGTGCTTCCAACACATCCCGTAGCGCCCCGTCCTCGCCGCTGGCACCATGCAACACCGGCCAGATAACCTCGGGACGCGAGCTTTTGATCAACGAGAGCAGAGTCGGGTCCACGTCTCTCACGTAGGCCTCTGAGCCGGAACGAGTCAACGCGTCGGCAACTCGCCTTCCCGAGCGCAATGAGACGTCACGTTCGTGACTGAGGCCTCCGGCCAGAACCAGGATTTGTCTCATATCAGAGTCCTCACTACCAAGAGGGGCGCAGGCATAAGGCCGCACCGTATTGGGGGCAGGCCAGAGCCCACACGAGATCTCACACAGTGCATCACGAGAGGTCAGGAGCGGGGAACTGCACGCCCGCGGAGGGGCCGGAGCCACGACCGGTGGCGTCATAGGGACCGAAGGTCTCCAACAGTTCCAACTCGGTCTGCACGACACTGGCAAACCTGCGCACACCCTCGCGGATCCGCTGGGAGTCCGGATAGCAGTAAGAGAGTCTGACGTTGCGTTGTCCCGTGCCATCGGCGAAGAAAGCCGTGCCCGGAACATAGGCGACTCGTTCGGTGACTGCCCGTGGAAGCATCGCCTTGGCGTTCACTCCCTCAGGCAAAGTGAGCCAGACGTAGAAGCCACCGTCGGGGTGGGTCCAGGTCGCCTGCGGCAACAGGGCGTCCAAGGACTCCATCATGGCGTCGCGACGTTCGCGGTAAAGCTCGCGGTAGGCCTTGATCTGAGCCATCCAGTCACAGGTGGCCAGATACGTTGAAACAGTCATCTGCGAGTAGGCCGACGGACACAAGATTGCAGCCTCGCTGGCCAGAACCAGTTTCTCCCGCACCGCATGTGGTGCAAGCGCCCAGCCAACTCGAAGCCCCGGCGCAAAGGTCTTCGAGAAGGAGCCGAGATAGACGACGCCCTCATCGGACAGCGTGCGCATTGCGTCGTGCGGCTCTCGGTCAAAGCCGAGCAGCCCGTATGGGTTGTCCTCGAGCACCAGGATGCTGTAACGCTGACAGATCTGGACGATCTGTGGTCGCCGCTGCATGGACATTGTGGTGCCCGCGGGGTTGTGGAAGTTCGGGACGGTGTACAGGAACTTGATTCGCTTTCCGGCCGCCCTAAGGCTCAGGATCCGCTCTTCAAGGGCCGCCGGAACGAGGCCATCGTCATCTGAGGTGACGTGGGCGACCTGCGCCTGATAGGCCGCAAAGACCCCCAGAGCACCGACATAGCTGGGCGCCTCGGCAAGCACAACGTCGCCGGGGTCGATGAAGATACGGGTGACCAGGTCCAGCGCCTGCTGCGACCCGGTTGTCACGACGATGTCGTCGGCGTGGGCGGAGATCCCCTCCAGCGCCATCACCTCCAGGATCTGCTCGCGCAGCACGGGGTCGCCCTGTCCGGAGCCGTACTGCAGCGCAGTCAGCCCCTGCGTTGACAACATGTGCGCCACCGTGTCGGCCACGGTGTCCATCGGCAGCGCAGACAGGTACGGCATGCCTCCGGCCAGGGAGATGACCTCTGGGCGGGCTGCTACGGCGAAAAGCGCACGGATTTCCGAGGTGGTCATTCCGGCCGTTCGACGGGCATAGGACTGAATCCACGGGTCGAGTCGTGACCCGTGCTGGCCTCCTGGTGAGGTCATGACCAGTCTCCTCCCCCGGTGACCGGGATTAGGTGGAACCATGGGTATAGCGTGCCCTACAAGAGGTCATATGAGTCTCCCACGACAGTTGTCTCTGATGGGGCAACTCTCTGGTGATCGGGATGTGTTTCACATGAGAAGTCGCTGGGCGAGACCAGGCCGCGACGGGGGGTACTGGTTGTGAGAGGGGTTGGCCGCGAAGTCTTCTCGCTAACACTTGATCGCCTCCAAGATCTGCCCAAGCCGTGTGTGTCATGTGTCTTCTGGGAACTCGACCCAGCGTTGGCAGCCGGGTCGGTTGCCGGTGGTGACCCGGGCCTGGACAAGGAGTCGTGGCTGTCCTCGGCACTGCTGGAGTGGGGGAGCGTGGGCCAGATTGTGTACGCCGACGGGGTTCCTGCCGGCTATATCACCTACGCCCCCAGCTATCTGGTGCCCCGTGCGGCTGCCTTCCCTACTGCCCCTATTGCAGCCGATGCCGTGATGTTGATGACGGCCCGGGTGATTCCTGAGTATGCGGGTCAGGGACTTGGGCGGGTACTCATCCAGGTCGCGGCCAAGGACGTGATGCGGCGCGGGATCCGGGCTATCGAGGTCTTTGGCTATCTGGGCGACCAGGGCTCGGCGAAAGCGGCGTGTGTCATTCCCGCAAGGTTCCTCTCGGCGGTTGGTTTCAAGACCGTGCGTGAGCATCGCACCTATCCCCGCCTGCGTCTGGATCTACGCACGGCTCTGACCTGGCGCGAGGACATGGAGGCGGCGGTGGAACGCCTTCTTGCCGCAGTCCGATCGCCGAGCCTGAGCCACGGCCGACGCGCTTCCGATGCCAGGCCCGACGCGCCCAAGGCGTCGTCTGCCTGACCTGTGGCGGGGCTCGGTCATCTCAATTCGTGGAGGCTCG
>PMJN01000483.1 GCA_003157445.1 Micrococcales bacterium | reverse complement strand
ATACCAGGTCGAGGGCGCCCGGCGTTTTGCGACGTTGAACATCGGAGGCAGCACGGCAACGGCGGTCTGCACCGTCATCGAGGCTGAATGATCGGGTAGCTCTTGCGGGACGCCCCGATTCAGTGCACACAGATGCCCGCCGTGATCCGGACTCACGGCGGGCATCGGTGCCGATGCAGGGTTGTGGTGCAGCAGGGCAGGGGTTGGTTACCGCCGGGTCGGACTGATCGTGGCAGTAGGCCGCGACATCGATCCCCTACCCGGGTCAACGGGCTTGCACGACCAGTTGGCTGGTCAGGACTTGGCTGCGCTCTGTGCCGAGCCTTTCCGGCACGGGGCACAGGTGCCGAAGATCTCGACGGTGTGATCGACATCGGAGAAGTCAAACTTGCTGGCGATCTGTGCAGCCCAGCGTTCTATGGCCGGAGCCGTGACCTCCTCAGTGTGACCGCACTTACGGCACACCAGATGGTGGTGGTGGGCCGAGGTGGTCTCGCCACAGTAGCGGTAGGTCGCCTCGCCGTCGGGGGACTGGATGACGTCGGCGACACCCTGCTCAACTAGTGACTGCAGGTGCCGGTACACCGTCGAGAGGCCAACAGGCTTGCCCTGGCGGCGTAGCGCTGCGTGGATGTCCTGCGCACTGCTGAAGCCGGCGCTCTGGACCAGGACCGAGCGGACCGCGCCGCCTTGGACGGTCGTGCGTTGTTGCGTGGTCGCCATGCACTGATCTTACCGGTAATCGTTATCAGCAATCCAGACTGTGACTTCTATCGGGACTGGTTGTCATTTCTGCTAGCCTTGACGCTAACGACAATCACTCCCACTAACCAGGACGGTCCGGTGAGCCCTCAGTGTCCCTTCATAGGCCGGCGCGACGCACTGGTCGTCGGGCTGTGCTGGCTCCGGCAGCACTGTGTGCCACGTTGATGATCACCGGGTGCTCCACTGCCAGGCCAACGACGTCGGCCGAGGCTACGGCGGGCAGCAGGCCTATCGCCGTGGTGTCCACGATCAGCTCGTGGGGAAGCATCGCCACACAGCTTGGTGGCAGCCGGGTCCAGGAGACCTCGATCATCACCAACCCGGCCACGGACCCACACTCGTATGACCCGACCCCTACCGATGCCCGGGCGGTCGCGGGTGCGGACGTGTTCATCCAGAACGGCATCGGGTATGACCAGTGGGCGGCCAAGATGCTGGCCGCCAACCCGGTGGGCGGGCGTACTGTGCTGGACGTCGGTGAGCTGGTCGCCATCGCCGCCGGCGGCAACCCGCACCGCTGGTATTCCCCCACCGATGTCCGGGCCGTGGTCGACCAGATCACCGCCGACTATGTGAAGACAGACCCTGGCGACAGGGGCTACTTCCAGCAACGTAGGTCAGCGTTCCTGACCACGGGGCTGGCGACCTACAACGACCTGATTGCCCAGATCCGGGCGAAGTACGCCGGGGTGAAAGTGGGAGCCAGTGAGTCGATCTTCTCCCCGCTGGCCCAGGCACTCGGACTGGACCTGGTCACCCCGCCCAGCTTCCTGACGGCCATCAGCCAAGGCACCGACGTCTCTGCAACTGACAAGGCCACCATCGACGCGCAGATCTCCAGCAAACAGATCAAGGTCTACGTCTTCAACAGCCAGAACAGCACTCCGGACGTAGCCGCACAGGTCACCGCTGCCAAGAGCGGGGCCATTCCCGTCGTCGCAGTGACCGAGACACTCTCACCGGCCAAGGCCACATTCCAGCAGTGGCAGTGTGCACAGCTGCAGCAGCTGGCCAACGCGCTGCACGCGGCCACCGGCAGATGAGCGTGACAGCCCTGCAGCCGCCGCCAGCGCCGGCCCCCGACGAGCCGGTAGTGCAGCTGAGCGCCGCCGCGGCCCAGGTCGGTGGCAAGACCATCTGGTCGGGCGTGGACATCACCGTCGGCCACGGCGAGTTCGTCGCCGTCCTTGGCCCCAACGGTTCCGGCAAGTCGACGCTGCTCAAAGTGCTGCTCGGGCTGCAACCGGTCGCCGACGGCGCCGTGCGGATACTCGGGGCCGCCCCCGGGCGACACAACCGCGAGATCGGCTACCTGCCCCAGCGTCGTGCCTTCGACGCCGAGGTCAGGATCCGCGGGGTCGACATCGTGCGGCTGGGGCTGGATGGCGACCGTTGGGGCACGCCGGTACCGCTGCTGTCACGGCTGCTGCGGCCCGCCGCATTCCGGGCTCGCCAGGAGCGGATCGCCCAGGTGATCGACCTGGTCGGTGCCAGCGGGTATGCGCACCGCCCGATCGGTCAGTGCTCCGGCGGCGAGCAGCAGCGCCTGCTGATCGCCCAGGCCCTTATCAGGCGACCGCGGCTGCTGGTTCTCGACGAGCCGTTGGACAGCCTGGACGTGCCGAGCCAGGCGGGGATCAGCGCCCTGATCCAGCGAGTCTGCCGCGAGCAGGGCGTTGCCGTGCTGCTGGTGGCCCACGACGTCAACCCGATATTGTCCTATCTGGACAAGGTGGTGTACGTCGCGGGTGGCACTGCAGTGGCGGGCCGGCCGGCCGACGTCATCACCGCCGACACCCTTACCCGCCTGTATGGCACACCGATAGACGTGCTGCACGACCGCGGTGGTCGGTTGGTCGTGGTCGGTCAGCGGGACGTTCCGGCGGAACACCACTGATGGGATCTGGGCTGAGCTGGGACCCGGCCTACGACGTCCAGCTGATGTTCAGCTACCCGTTCATGGTCAATGCCTTTCGTGCTGGAACGATCGTGGCCGTCATCGCCGCGACCATCGGTTGGTTCATGGTGCTGCGAGCGCAGAGCTTCGCCGGGCACACCCTGGCCGTCGTCGGCTTCCCGGGCGCCGCCGCCGCGACCTGGCTCGGCGTCGCGACCGGATACGGCTACTTCGGCTTCTGCGTAGCCGGCGCACTGGTGATCGCCGCGCTGCCTCAGCACACCGGTCGGAACGCCTCAGCTGAACAGTCAGCGGTCATCGGCACCGTCCAGGCCTTCGCACTGGCCTGCGGCTACCTGTTCGTCTCGCTCTACAAGGGCTTTCTCTCAGGCATGACCAACTTGCTGTTCGGCACGATCGTCGGTGTCACCAACACCGAGGTACTTGTTCTGCTTGCGTCGGCGGTGCCATGTCTTGGCGTGCTCATCGCGATCGGCCGTCCGCTGCTCTTCGCATCCATCGACCCCGATCTGGCCCGCGCCCGCGGTGTCCCGGTCCGGGCCGTCGGTGCGCTGTTCCTGGTGCTGCTCGGTGTCGCGGCCGCCGGGACCAGCCAGGTGACGGGCAGTCTGCTCGTCTTCGCCCTGCTGGTTGCTCCGGCCGCGACCGCGCACAAACTCACCTCCCGCCCCTCTGTGGGTATCGCCGCAGCGATCGTCTTCGCTTTGCTGGCGACGTGGATCGGGGAGACCCTCGCGTTCTTCACGGTGTACCCGATCGGCTTCTGGGTTACCACCGTGTCTTTTGCGGGATATCTGTCTGCCAGTATCTGGCGGGCCCTCGCCGATCGCGCCGGGCGAAGCCCGCGGGTCAGCGCGCCCGCGTCCGCGCCAGCCGGAGCGCGTTCATGACTCTGGCGTCTCAAAGCTTCGCGGTAGCCAATCCGATATCTGCCCTGGCAGACATGCTCGCCCACCCCTTCATCGTGCACGCCCTGCTCGCCGGCACCGCCATCGCGATCGTCTGCGGGCTGGTCGGTTACTTCGTTGTGCTGCGCGGCCAGGTGTTCGCCGGCGATGCGCTCGGTCACGTCGCCTACACCGGCGCGTTCGCGGCCCTGGCCCTGGGCCTGGATCTGCGCATCGGGATGTTCGCCGCAACCGTCGGGGCAGGGCTCATCCTGGGTTTGCTCGGCGGCCGCAGCATCGCTGACGACGTCACCATCGGGACGGTCTTCTCCTGGGTCCTTGGCCTGGGCGTGTTCTTCCTGGCTTACTACACGACGCACGACTCAACCTCTAACGGCGCCGCGAACGTCAACGTCTTGTTCGGCAGCATCTTCGGGATCAGCACCTCGGACATGTGGGCGGCCGTTGCCGTCGCCGCCGTCCTGGCAGTTGCCATACTGACCATCGCAAGGCCGCTGCTGTTTGCCAGTGTCGACTCCGCCGTCGCCGGCGCCGCAGGCGTGCCAGTGCGAGCCCTCGGCGCGCTGTTCCTGGCCCTGGTGGGAGCAACAGCCGCCGAGGCCAGCCAGATCGTGGGCGCACTGCTGCTGTTCGGTCTCCTGGCTGCGCCGGCCGCGGCCGCCCGCAGGTTTACCCCTGACCCGTGGCGCGCTCTGTGGCTGGCCGCTTTGCTCGCCACCGCGTCTGTGTGGGCGGGCATCGTCATCTCCTATGTTGCACCCGCCCTGCCGGTGAGCTTTGCGATCATGTCCGTGGCTGCAGCGCTCTATGCCATGAGCTTTCTCCGGCACACCTGGGCCAGGCCCGCCTCCTCACCAGTCCACGGCGCCGTGATGTGAGCGGCGCCCAGCCTGGCTGGCCCGGCGCGGCCGCCGACAGCTTCAAGGGCGGCACAACGCGCTCGCAGCGATAACCGAAGCGGGCCGGTTGGTCGGTGCGCACCAGAGCTATGCCTCAATCCGTAAACAGCGGCCAGAGCCCACAAGGGACTCTTAGCTCTGCAACCGGAGAGGGGCGTTCATGGCGTGGGTCCCGGGCGGATGCTCGGGACCCACGCTGCCACCGATCAGTGGTTAGGGCTGCGCGCCCTGATATAGGAGCTAGTGGGCGATGTCGACAACCACGTGCTGGTAGTCATACGGGCCGCTGGTTACCAAGACCCGGAAGGGAAGCTGTTCGCGCACACCCACGGCGATGGTCGTCTGAGCTTCGAACGAGCCGGCGAATGTGACGGCCTTAAGGGAGGTCCAGCCGGAGATCTGCGAAGGCGCCACGAGGCTGTCACCAATGGCGGGGGCTCTGCGCCAGGGTTGGTGGCCCTGGTTGTCGGTGCCGTAGATCGGAGCCCTCACAGTGACCTGGAGCACAGCGCGCCCAGCCGCGGGGACCGGCTTGCCGCTGGGGTCGGCCAGTACGACCGGCACGTACCTGACGGTGTAGCCCACGGGTTGGGGCCCGTTGAGGTCGAATACGACGCGGTCATAGCAGGGGTGCTGACCGACTCGTGTCAGATAGAGCGCGGACGGGCTCATTGCGGTGCTGCCGACTTGCGGACCGGTGCCCCACTGTTGTTCCGGCGCGCATGTAGTCCAGGAGTTTGCAGCGGCCACTATCGAGTTGCTCGCGCTGGCGGGTGCGCTGGTAGNNGGTGGGCGTGCTGGTGGGCGTGCTCGGAGATGATGGGAGGGACAGGGAGGAGCCTGATTTCGCCCCTGCGGTTGTCGTGGTGGTAGTGGCGGTGGAACTGCCCGGGCTCTGCGACTGGCTCGCGCTTTGTGTGCAAGCCGAAATGCCCACGCCCAAGATGGCGAGTGCGAGGACCGTCAGGATGAGGCGGCCTCGTGAGGTGTTCATGATCGTCCCCTTTCGGTGTATCGGGGAAGTCCCGGATGGACCCTCCTGCTACTACCGTCTCCTGGTGCAGCACGGGGTGGAAGCCACCCAAGGTGAGGTGTTCGCCCACCTCGCGGTAAATGCCCGGTCGAGATCATGGACGCCGGACAGTCCAAAGAGCATGCTCG
>PMJN01000512.1 GCA_003157445.1 Micrococcales bacterium | reverse complement strand
AACGCCTGGAACGAGTGGGCAGAGGGTGCGGTGCTCGAGCCCAGCGATCGGTTTGGATCCACCTTCCTGCTTGCTGTGCGCGACGTCGTTCACGCCTAGATGGGGTCGCCGTTGGTATTTGTGCCGGTGTTCGGCAAGCTCGACCTGACCCGGCGAGCGCTGCGGGCACTGGACGCGCACACACCGAACGACGTCGCGTTCCTGGTGGTCGACGACTGTGGACCCGATCGCGTGTCCGAAGAGTGGCTGGAGGAGGTCCTTCAGCCGTTGCGGGTTCGGGAACTGGTCATGAATGAAGAAAACCTCGGCTTCGTTCGTTCGGCCAACGTGGCGTTCGCGCGTCGCAGCGGCCATGACGTGGTCGTGGTCAACAGTGATGTAGTCGTGTTTGCCGGCTGGCTGGGGCACCTCGTTGCGGCCGCTGGTGGCGGCGTGGCGAGTGTGACCGCGCTGAGCAACAACGGCTCGGTCGCCACCGTGCCAGAGCCAGGCGCCTATCCAAGTGTTGAAAGTCTGTCGGTGCTGGCTGCTCAGGCGGACACGGCCCGACCAGCTCCCTTTGAGATCCCGGTCGGCGTCGGGCACTGCCTCTACCTTTCGAATCAGGCACTGGAGGACGTTGGCGGTTTTGACGAGGCATTCTCCCCTGGCTACGGCGAGGAAGTCGACTGGTCGATTCGGGCGCGTCGTCGCGGTTTGCGACACCTGGCCGCTCCCGCAGTCATCGTCTGGCATGACGCAGGTGCGAGTTTCGGCACTCGGCGCACGCTGCGCCGCTGGCACGAGCTCAAGCTTGCCCTGCGCTATCCCCGCGAGTTCGTTGCGATGCGAGTGCCACGTTGGGGGCGTTTCGAAGGCGGTGCGTGACAAGGTGAATCCGACACCTTGATAGCCAGCAGCCGTTTATACCGGGACAAGACGGCCTCAGATACCTAGGATGGGCGACGCAGGGAACGCCGCCGCGAGCCAGTGCTGGGTGACCCCTACTTTGAAGGTGTCCACCACGTTGGCCCGCGGCCCTCGGCCGCGACCGGAGGAGATCCCAGCCCAATGAGCCACCATCTCGCACGAACCCCACTAATGGCCCTGGTCTTGATGACCTCTCTTGCGACGACGGGTCCCGCGTGGGCTGGCGCCACTACGCCAAAGCCCACCGCCGCGTCGGCAGTTACGGCGGCACCATCGGTTACGGCCAGACCGGCGCTCACAGCTGCGCCGGCGCCCATGGCGGGTGCAGCGACACCGGCGGCAACTGCCAAACCCGGGCCGGCATCGGCGACCTTGTCGCCGGCTGGCCAGCAACGGATAACCTATGGCGTGCTGCAGTTCGAGGTGCCCTCGGCGTGGACCGTCGTAGACCTGAGCGCACACCCCGGCGCCTGCGTGCGTTTCGACGTCCACGTCGTCTACCTCGGCACCCCCGGAGCCGTCCAAGACTGCCCTAGCGTGGTCGAAGGTCGCACCGAGGCGGTCCTGCTCCAGCCAACGCCCAGTGAGCTCCCACATGGGAGCATCACCGTGATCGCCGGCGGCGTGCCGAAGCTCACGTCGAGCCAGATTCTGGCCGGCGAAGTGATCGCCCAGGTCAGCGACACCGGCGTCTTGATGACTGCGGCGTTCGGGACCGCCCCCTCTGTGGCCCAGGACGTCTTCGCTAGCCTCACGCTCAGCGCTGCACGACCTGGCGCCGTCGCGCCTTTGACCAAGAGCGCGCCTCAGTCGCTGGCGCCCAGCGCCCTACCAGCGCCGTTGGACCGGTCTTTCACGTGGTACTACGGCAATGGCTTCGACGCTTGCACCGCGCCGGCGCTGTCCACCATGGCGACGTGGTGGGCCTACTCGCCGTACCGGTCGCTCGGCATCTACATCGGTGGCAGTCTGCGTGGCTGCGCCCAGGCCAACCTCACCGCGAGCTGGGTACGCGCCGTGGCCACTATGGGATGGAAGGCTCAGCCGATCTACGTCGGCTATCAGGCACCGTGTACGAATTTCAGCGCGAAGATCACCACCGGCCAGGAGGCGGCCCAGGGCAGCGCCGCCGCCAGCGACGCGGTCGTGCAGGCTGCAGCGCTCGGCATCGGCACCGGATCGGACATTTACTACGACATGGAGTACTACCCACAGAGTCCGGGCTGCAGCGCGTCCGTGCTGAAATACTTGTCAGCCTGGACATCGACGCTGCAGGCCAACGGATACAGCTCGGGTGTCTACGGCAGTGCCAGTTCGGTGATCAAAGACATGGCCAACCCCACTGCAATGCCAGGATTCGTGGCGCCGAACAAGATCTGGATTGCCAACTGGAACGGTAAGCCAAACGTTTACGGCCAGACTGCGTATGTCGCGGACAACCAGTGGTCTCCGTACGCCAGGATTCATCAGTACCTGGGCGGCACTTCGGCTGACGGGACGGCTCGTTACGAGAGCTACGGCGGCGTACAGATCAACATTGACGACGACTACCTCGACACGGACCCGAACAGGGGAAGCCCGTTCGGCCAGCTCGACTCCACGAGCACCGGACCCAGCAAAGTCACCGCCAACGGTTGGGCGATCGACCCGGATACCACCTCGCCGATCATGGTCCAGATGTATGTCGACGGCCTTGCGAACTCGTTGAC
>PMJN01000448.1 GCA_003157445.1 Micrococcales bacterium | reverse complement strand
GGACGGTACAGGCCACGATCTGCCGGCCGTCCGGGTCCTTGACCACATTATTCAGCTTGACCAGGGGTGTGTTCCCGACGAGGTCGGCGATATTCTCGGCATACTTCACTGGGTTATGATCTCAGACTCGAACAGGTCTCGGGAACAAGCCTCCGTCGCCGGCGGGCCCGGGCGCAAAGGCTTACGCCGCGCCGTTCGCGTTATGACAGAACAAGATGAGCATGCGGGGATCTGATGATGACAAAGGCTGAAGGGCATGGGTAGGCCGCGGCGAGCACGCAAGATCGCGGCAGCGGCTGCCTACGGGGGCGGGATTGGGGCCGCCGGAATCGGCGCGCTCGGCCTGGTCGGCTACGGCGTGCTCAAGGTCGAGGCGCTGTTGGCCCGGCGTATCGTCGGCAAGCCCTTCGACGGCGCCCCGGACGACAACGGGCGGTACGGCTCCGGTCTGGGCTACCCGGTCCAGTTCCTCGTCCTTGGCGACAGCAGCGCCGCGGGGATGGGCACGCAGACAGCTCAACAGACCGTTGGTGCGATCATCGCTAACGGCGTCTCAGCGCTGAGCGGCCGCCCTGTCCAGCTGACCAACGTGGCGGTCAGCGGGGCGGAGTCCACGGGCCTGGACGCGCAGCTGGCCGCAGCGCTGGAAGAGGTCGACAACCCTGACGTGGCACTCATCCTGATCGGTGCCAATGATGTGACTCACCGCATCGACAAGGCCCTTGCCGTCCGTCACCTCGAACAGACCGTCCGTGCCCTTCGGGCCACGGACTGCGAGGTCATTGTCGGCACGTGTCCCGATCTGGGCACCATCGAGCCGGTGGCCCAGCCGTTGCGGCTGCTGGCGCGTCGCTGGAGCCGCGACCTGGCCGCAGCCCAGACCGTCGCGGTGGTCGAGGCCGGTGGTCGAACCGTGTCCCTGGGCGATCTGCTCGGCCCGCAGTTCGCCACCTTCTCCCAAGAGCTGTTCAGCAACGACGGGTTCCACCCCTCGCCGGCCGGCTATGCACGGGTGGCCTCCGCGTTGTTGCCCAGCGTCTGCGACGCCCTGGGCCTCTGGTCGTACCCGGAACACATCCAGCCGGACCTGCTTCGAGGCGAGGGAGTGGAGCCGGTCGCGGTGGCTGCCGGCCAAGCTGTGCGCGAAGCCGGCACCGAGGTGAGCGCGACAGCAGTCGGGGGTCAACCCCGCGGCCCCCGAGGCCGATGGGCCATTCTCCTGCGCCGACACCGCCGCCCGGTCACCGACCGCAGCGAGCTGGCAGAGGTCAGCCAGGATCGCGACGCATCTGAGCGCACAGAGGCTGAGACTGGAGACGAAGCACACATCCCGGGAGCCGCCGCAGCGCAATAGCATCAACGACGACCCACCCGGCTATGTCGCCGTCGGCTCGGGCGCCGCCCACCGCACGTAAGCGACCAGCTCACCTGAGCTGTCGCACGAAGGAAACGAGGAACCATGTCCGAAGCCGTCATCGTCTCGACCGCACGCAGCCCCATAGGCCGGGCGTTCAAAGGCTCGCTGAAGGACGTCCGCCCCGACGATCTGGCAGTCACCGTGGTGGCCGCAGCACTGGCCAAGATCCCTGGTCTGGATCCCCTGCTGGTTCAGGACCTCTACCTGGGCTGCGCGGAGCCGTCAGGTGAGCAGGGCGCCAACCTGGCCCGCGTCGTGGCAGTACTGGCCGGCTTCGACCACCTCCCCGGCGCCACGGTCAACCGTTTCTGCGCGTCTTCGGTGCAGACCACCCGGATGGCCTTCCACGCTATCAAGGCCGGCGAGGGTGACATCTTCATCAGCGCCGGGGTCGAGAGCGTGTCCCGCTACACCGATTTCACGGGGGCCGGTGGGGCCAAGGGCGAGACCCAGAACCCGAAGTTCGCGCCCACCCAGGCCCGCAGCGCCCAGATGGCCGCCGACAACTCCAGCTGGACCGATCCCCGCGAGCAGGGTCTGCTGCCCGACGTCTACCTGGCGATGGGCCAGACCGCAGAGAACGTCGCCACCAGCCGTGGCATCTCGCGGGCCCGCCAGGACGAATGGGGCGTCGTCAGCCAGAACCGTGCAGAGAAGGCCATCATCGATGGTTTCTTTGCCCGGGAGATCACCCCGATCACCACCCCGGACGGCACGGTTGTCTCCACTGATGACGGCCCTCGCTCCGGTGTCACCCTCGAGTCCGTCTCGGCGCTCAAGCCGGTGTTCCGCGAGAACGGCACAGTTACCGCAGGCAACTGCTGTGCGCTGAACGACGGCGCAGCAGCGCTGGTGGTCATGAGCGATGCCAGGGCCGCCGAGCTGGGCCTGACCCCTTTGGCCCGCGTGGTCTCCACCGGGGTCAGCGCACTGTCCCCCGAGATCATGGGCATGGGACCGGTGGAGTCATCTCGCCTGGCCCTGGCGCGAGCGGGCATGTCCATCAACGACATGGACCTGATCGAGATCAACGAGGCCTTCGCCGCCCAGGTGCTAGCTTCGATCGACGACCTCGGCATCGACACGGACAAGCTCAACGTCCATGGCGGTGCCATCGCCCTAGGCCACCCGTTCGGCTCCACCGGCGCTCGCATCACCACGACCCTGCTCAACGGCCTGACCGCCCGCGACGGCCAGTTCGGCCTAGAGACCATGTGCATCGGCGGCGGCCAGGGCATGGCCATCATCTACGAGCGCCTTAGCTGAGGTGTCCCGCCCTGCGCTGAGCGCCTTTGCGCTCAGCGCAGCTCGCTGCGCAGGCTTGCCAGGTCTCGGGCAAGGCTCGAGGTCAGCGTCGATGCCAGCGTGGAGGTTCGACTCGCGCCGGCGTGGGCCAGGCTTGCGTCATAGACCACGACCGTGAGCTGGTCCATCAGTGTCTGCGGGCCGCAGTCCGGAACCTTGGCCGCCGGGACCCCTGTGGCGACCGCAACCCCGTCGTCCAGGGACTGGACCAGGGCCCGGACGCGCCCGGCATGGGAAAGCGCATGCTCCAGCGGCAGCTGATGCCACCGCTGGACCACGCGCTGTAGCTCGGTTGAGACCTCCGGGGGAACCGGCGATCTCGGAGTGGGAGACACGATCACCCACGCATGCGGGCCAGCAGGCGCAGGAACTCGAGGTACAGCCAGACCAGGGTGACGATGAACCCGTGAGCCAGCAGCCAGGAGTACTTCTCGGGCAGCTGGGCCTTGATCGCGCGATCGACCGAGTCGAAGTCGATGGCCAGCGAGTAAGACGCCAGGCCGACACCGAGCACAGATATGCCGATGCCCATCAGGCCGGTGCCGCCAAAACCAAAACCGCTTCCGTGACCCGTGAACGCCCAGACGAAGTTGACCAGGCCGAAGAGCACGTAGCCCAGGATCGCCATGCCGAAGATGCGCCGGGACCTGTCGGTCACCTTGATCAGGCCGGACTTGTAGCCCAGCAGCATGGCGGCGAAGGTGCACAATGTGGCAAGCACCGCGGTCCCGACGACTCCGGGCCAGCGCTGCTCGAACACCTGGCTGATCGACCCGACCAGGACCCCTTCCAGCCCGGCGTAGAGCACGATCAGCGGCACGCTGATGGTCTTCTTGAAGGCGATGAGCAGCCCGGCGCCTAGGCCACCGAACATGCCCGCCAGCATCAGCGCCATGGGGATGGCGCTGGTGCTGGCCTGACCGGCCACGTAGTACCAGGTGAGCGCGGCGACCACGAGCATGATGCTGAAGAGCCCGAGGGTCTTCATCACCACGTCGTCCAGGGTCACCCGCCGCATCGTCACCGGGCCGGCCGAAGGCTGGTTATACAGGTCCTGGAGCTGGCGGGAGTTGAGGCTGTCCTGCACGCCGCTTCCCGCACTCATTCCGGAAGTCGCGGGCCCGCGATCAAAACCGGCATAATCACCCTGGGCGATCTGCTTGTCGATCCGGTTGAACACCGGGTTGCTCGCCATCGTCATCCTCCACCACGTTGGGCCGCCCCATGGACGGTTCTCTGATCAGACTAAAGGTTACGGATCGCAGTAAGTTCCCCCGCACCGGCCAACGTCCATGGTCTCTCACCCGCGCTACGTTTCCGATGTCGCCTTGGCTTGCCTGAATCTGGTGTCCCCGACGGGTTTCGAACCCGCACTGGAGCGATTTTAAGTCGCCTGCCTCTGCCGTTGGGCTACGGGGACAGGTGCCAGATTACAGATAGGTGCGCCGCGGATGTATGCCGTGCGGCCCGTTGACCCGGTCAAGGAAGAGCAGGCCGTTGGTGTGGTCGATTTCGTGCTGCAGCGCCACGGCCTCGAAACCGTCGGTAGCGACCTGCACCCACTGGCCGGTCAGCGGCAGCTGACCTCGAACCACAAGGCGCTGCCCCCTGGCCACATCCCCGGTGAAGTCGGGAACCGACATGCAGCCCTCACGACCCCGCTGGCGGCGAGACGAGCTGACGACCACTGCGTTGCACAGGGCGAACAGACCGTGACACGTGCGCGTCTTGACATGACCAGAGACGTCGAGGCTGAACACCCTGGCGGCCACACCGACCTGCTGGGCGGCCAGTCCGACGCAACCCGGGGAGACCAGTTGGGTGGCAAGCAGATCGGCGACGAGCTCAATCGTGGCGGCCTCGCTCGGGTCGACGTCGCGCCCCGGCATCGACAGCACAGGATCGGGAGCGCACACAACCGGGCGCGTTGTGCCTGCGGGCAGCCCGGGCATCGTCCAAGCGATGATCCCCGGGTTCACAACAGGTCGTCGTCGATCACTGAGAGCTGGACCTCCACACCCAGCTCGCCGGCTGCGCCCTGCAGTTCGGCCTCCAGGCCCACTGCAGAGGCCTCCTTGGGCAGCTCCAGCTCAGCGGTCAGAACGTATAGTCCCCCGACCAGGCGAGTACCGAGGTCCACGATGTTGGCACCATGGCGTGCGACGACAGAGGTGATGGTCGCCACGATCCCGGGCCGGTCCGCGCCATGGACCCGCAGCGCATAGGACGGACCATGGACCTCGCTGAGCGCCGGGTCCCCGAGCAAGCGGGCGTTGATGACCAACGAACCATCGACGCATAAAGGCCGCAGGGCGGCCTCGACCGCGCTGGCGCTGGCGCCGGTGTGCACCAGCAGGACCATGGCGAAATGACCGCGCAGCAGCGTCATCGTCGAGTCTTCGAGGTTGCCGTGCAGGTCGCCAAGAGCACCGGTCACGTCCGCCACGATCCCGGGGCGGTCGTGCCCCAGGACCGTCACAGCGATGATCTGGTCTTTCATGCCTCGACGTTATCGCGACTCACAGACCCGCGAGAACCTCGTCCAGCATCCTTTGGGTAAGTCTTCCGGTGAAGGTGTTCTGCTGGCTGACGTGATAGCAGCCGATCAGTGCAATCGAGCGATCTGTGGTGGTTATCAGCGCGGTCCGGGCCCCGTGCGTGAAGCGGGGTTTGGGGCGCTGGAGGGTCCACCCCAGCCGCCGGGCACTGGCCAAGGTGGCGTCCCAGGCGATCGCACCCAGTGCGAGCATCGAGCGCAGGCCGGGTGCGAGCAGGGCCAGGTCACGGTCCAGCCAGAGGCCGCAGGTATGACGCTCGGGCGCCTCGGGCTTGTTCCCAGGCGGAGCACACCGCACCGCGGC
>PMJN01000417.1 GCA_003157445.1 Micrococcales bacterium | reverse complement strand
ACCGCCGTGATGAAGCTCGGCGATGAGCACACTGGGGACACCGCACAGGCCGAACCCCCCCACGGCCAGCGATGACCCACTGACGATCCCGGTGACCGCCTCTGCGGCGCTGACGACGACTTTGTCCATGATCTTGCCTTCTGGTTGGTCTGGGGAGGCATGCAAAGTACCGCGACCCGTGTTAGGACGGCTCTCTGGGGGTATCGGCGGCAGTGCGTAGCGATGACATGGTGCGTGCGCGAACTTCCGATCGGAAGTTCGCGCACGCGAGGCGTCGCTGCCTAATGCATGTAGTCATCAGTCAGCGAACCTGTGTCGGCGACGCGATCGCTCGGCACCTCGATCTTGTCGATACGAGCAGATGCTTTGTTCGAGCAGGTTCCGGTCAGCCAGTCGCTGACCAGTTGGCAACATGTCAGTCTTGGAGCGAGCGGCACGCCTTTGGCTTTCATTCCCGTTGCGGCGATGGTGAGGATCATGGGGTTGACTTGTTCGCGGCCCAATATCGCGAAGCCGGTGAGGTCAAGCAGCACGTGGGGTCGTGGGCGAGCTGCAGATAGAGACCGGATCGGCGGGATTCTGAGTCGGGACACGTCCCTGCTGGCGGGCATTTGCATTCAGCGGTGATCATCGCGGGCCGTGCCACAATTGCGCACGGCCAGCCCGTATGCAAGAGCCACTCAGTGCCAAATTGGCTAAGTGGACTCCCGTCGGGGCCGCGTAACCAATGCGTTATGTCAGAAAGGAATCCAGCCCAGCGCGCCGGAGATTGTCAGATGTCGGAGTACATCTCGAACTCGCCCCGCACATGTGGCAACCGTTGACTATCAATGGCATAACGCGCTGACCGGCACAGATACCCGTTTCGACCGTTGGCAGATATTGAACTTTTGCGGACGCCTTGCGGACTAAACGAGAGAGGAAGGAGGTTCATCGCACCCCATCTCATCGCGCGAATGTCCCGGTATGGGGCTAGACATGAAGCGGCCCCGGTCGGACGGGGGACGGCCGGCCGGGGCCTTAATCGCCTCAAGCCAAATGTGGGGGGGGACCGGCGAAGCGATCAAGCACCATCTTGCCCCGATTGAGCACGCCAAAGGTGTGGGATTGGTAAAGAACTCAAGGTTGAGTGGCTATGGATTGCTACGCCTCAGGGGCACGCTTGCGAGCATGGTCATCGCATCGGGCGCTGACGTGAAGGTCGTCCAGCAGCGACTACGGCACGCAAGTGCCATGACGACGCTCAACGCCTTTGGTCACATGTGGCCGGACGCCGACGAGTCCGCCCGTGCTGCGTTCCCCAAGACCTTCGCCAACCTCGGAGACGCCCGCGCGTTCTGTGTCTCGTTCTTCCAGGCGTACAACAACCATCATCGCCACGCTGGGCGTGGACTCTTGACACCGAACGTCGTGCACACCGCCCAAGCCAAGACCGTCCAGGCTGCCCGCGCTATCGTCCTGAACGGCGCCCAAGCACGGCACACGAACCGGTTCAACCACCCACCACAGCGGCCACGGCTACCCGAACCAGCCTGGATCAACCGACTAGACAGCTCTGAACCGAAGCTCACAAATGGCAGGACCCAACTGCCTCAATAGAGTTGACAGGTACCGGATGCTTGCGACGAACAGTCAATACCGTTCAAACCCCTGGGCGATGTCGATGGCAACTGGTTGTCGAAGCTCCCCTCGGCTTCGACCCCCGGGCTCCAGCGTAAGTCTGTTGGGTATGTAACCCGCGGCCCAGCCAGTGGCCGGCTCAGCTAGTCGGCCACTGCCCATAATCGTTCAGAGCATAGGTTCTGCTTGTTGAACCTTGCGCGGTCAACATGACGAGTTGCCCGAGCCCCATAACGATCTGCGTATGGGGATCCGGATACGGGATGGTTCCGATTCAAGGCACGTGGCCAGTCACCACGCATGCGGCGACATGTGAGGCACAGGTGAGACCGCACGAAATGCGGCTATGAGCGTGCGTCCGGTTCGCCCCTCGCGAGCCTCTCGGTGACAATGGCCAACACCATCTGCTGACAGGATGCTCAGCCTGACCACCGCCGGCAGCGGCAGGCCAACCAACGGAACTGAGAACAGACATGAGTCTCCAGCTGGCAGGAGTGGTCACCGGTGTCTTTGGAGTCACCGTAGGTGTCCTCAGGATCGTCAGCACTCTGCTGCATCGGGCCGGTATCACGTGGTTCATCAGCCTACGCGGCTTCAAGAAACCACCTGGGCGCCTATCTTCTGGCCGGTGTTGGTCTGGTCCTGCAGGGCGGCATGCAAATGATCCCCGCCGAGCATCGAAGCGTCTGGGATGTGTGGCTGGTGCTGGTGATCTTCATTGCCAGCCTCGTACTGTTGGCGATCTTGCTGCGGAAACCTGAACTCGACAGATCTGAACTCGACTGACCTGGTCAAGGTCACGATGGGCCACTCATCGGTAGCGAGTACGTAGGCGGATCCTTAGATGACACAGCCCAATACACATACGCGTAACTCGTCTGGATGAACGGGCCTCAGGTGTTCCCTGGTCCCGAACTTGGCGACCGCGCTAACCGTGAGCGATCATTTCAGTCTTGTCGAATGTTCAGGCTCATCGCGGGGTTTGATCGTCCAGCGAAGCCCAGCGATTCATAGAGTGATGCGCCGCAGTCGGTGGCGAATAGGCCAACATCATTCGCATCGGTGACATCGCGAAACCACGTGAGCAACTGCTCGACACAGGCGCGTGAGAGTCCCAATCGCCGGTACGCGGGGTCCGTCACTACGTTCGACAACTGACCACTGACGCCGGACGGATTGGCTGGCGTGGGCGCGTGTCGGGTGACCTGGCCAAGGGCGCCTGCCACGAGTTCACCGTCGGGTGTCTGTGCGACGAATGCGGCAACGTCCGAGGTCGCCAGATGGGTGGTGAACCACTCCCGAGTTACAGCGAGCCAGACAGAGTCCCGGTCGCCGACCTCGACCCCCATCGCCTCGAACATCACAGAGCGTAGACGGGCGAGTGCTGCAGCGTCTGAGGTGACGGCGCGCCGGATCGAGATCTCCACATGCGGATTCTTCCATGGGGCATGTCCGGGCCTGCCCTCCGGGCATTGCACCAAGTGGCGTCGTGCCCAGCAATGCGCCCACGTGGCTGCGCGGTCACCTGCGCCATTCGAGCCTGGTAACCCGCACGCTCAGCCAGTCTTCGGCTAACCAGGCATCCACGCGAGTTGCCGAACCGCCATGCGCATCTGTTGGGCCGTATCGCAACAGCGGAACCTTGGCCGTACGGCCCAGCGAAAGCGAGGCCAGTGGAGCGACCAGGAGTTACTCCAGGTCACCGGCTCGAAGGCTGATACGTTCGACCCGTCGTCCGGCTGCGTAGCCGTCGGCTAGTCCAGCTCTGGCTCCTGCCCGTCTGGTGAGTCGAGCTCGACGCCGCGCTCCTTGGCCTCGCGCGAGTCGATGCTGAAGGTGTCCTTTAGACCCGCCTCGTCACCGGTTTCCTCATCGGTATCGTGCAGGGAGGAGACGGGGTCCTGTTCTTGCTCGCCGGGCTCGGTCTCGTAGAGCTGGACGCTGTTATCGGATCCGATGTCGTTACTCTCAGCGCGAACCATAGTCC
This sequence comes from Micrococcales bacterium, assembly GCA_003157445.1. Lineage (GTDB taxonomy): Bacteria > Actinomycetota > Actinomycetes > Actinomycetales > Dermatophilaceae > UBA4719. The sequence continues at coordinate 3,696 of PMJN01000417.1, read as the reverse complement.
TAGTGTGGACCTTCCCTGCTCGAAGGGTCACCACAGTGGCGCAGGTCTGCGGTTGGGCTCCCAGGTGGCGGTCGGCAATGACGTCGTGGAACGGCCCGCATGGTTCAAGACCCCCGGTGGTGGTGTATGTCGGCGCATGTCATCCGGCGCCAGCGCAGACCTATCGATCACGCATGACGCTGGCTGTGTCGCACCGCCGGCCGTCGTGGTCCCCAGATCGGCGACCGTCCCGTTCGCCGATCGGCTTCCGCAACAACAAGCGGCACGAGTGACATCATCAAATGATGATGGTTTCGATGCCTGGAGGCAAGCATGAGGACGACACTGGCCCTGGACGATGACCTTATCCGCGAGGCCCAGCGCTTGACGGGAACCAGCGAGAAGAGCGCACTGGTGCGACAGGCGCTGCGGGCGCTGATCGAGCGTGAGAGTGCTCGGCGCCTCGCCCGAGTGGCGGGAAGTGAACCTGCCTTGAACGCGACCTCGAGGCGGCGGACGACGCCCGCATGATCCTGGTCGACACCTCGGTCTGGATCGACCACCTCCGGATCGACCACCTCCGGATCGGAGATCCTCAGCTCACCGCGCTCCTCCAAGGAGCCCAAGTACTGGCTCACCCATGGGTGATCGGCGAGCTCGCGCTCGGCCAGGTCTCTGGTCGCAGCGAAATCCTCGCTCTCCTGAGCAACCTCCCGCAGGCAATGGTCGCCACAGAGGCCGAGGTGATGACCTTGGTCGAAACCCAGCCCCTGTTTGGACTCGATATCGGTTATGTCGATGCCAACCTCCTCGCAGCGACACTATTGACAACAGATGCGAGCCTGTGGACCCGAGACAAGCGACTCGCCGCTGCTGCAGCCGATCTCGAAATCTCCTACCGTACGGCGGCGACCTAGTCGTAGCACCAAGTAATGGCGTCGCCCATCGCAGCAAGCGCGGCTACTTAGAGACCTTTGGGCGTCCGTAAAGGGATCCTCCAGCGGGGCGGCCACGACCAAACACCTTTGGTGCGGTGGGCTGCCCGGTGACAGTTCATCTTGCAGGACGGCATCGATGCTCGGTGGGACGGTTGGTGACATGTCCCTTCCTCTTCACGAAATCGCGCAGGCCAACCATGACATCCTTGACCCTTTCACGGACGAAGAGCACTACCGGCCTCGTTTTCGAGGAACGCAGACAAAGGCCCGCCTTATAGGGTGCATGCGGTGAGCAAGATTCTTGTCGCGTTCGCCACCAAGAATGGCTCGACCGAAGAGGTGGCTAGGGCCATTGCGGAGACGTTGCGTCGTGATGGATGTGTCGTCGATGTTCGCCGTGCCCGAGATGTGCGGCAGGCGGTGGCTGGGTGGGACCTAGTGGTGCTCGGCGCGCCGATCTACTCGGGTCGATGGCATCGCGATGCGCACCGGTTTCTCAAGCGGCACCGCGACGACTTCGAGGTGGTCCCCGTTGCCGTGTTCGCCATGGGACCACGATCTGGCGACGAAGAGGGCTGGCAACGTTCACGCGCCCAGCTTGATCGAGCCCTGGCAAAGCGGGGACTGCTGGCTTATGTGGCGGTCGCAGTTTTCGGCGGAGTCGACCCATCAAAGCAACAACATGGGGAACGGCGAGACCTGCGCGACTGGGAGGCGATTCGCGCTTGGGCGACAGGGTTGCCTGCGTTTGCCCGCCCGCCAGGTTGATCGCTTCGTGAAGAACCGATGAAGAAACCCGGCGAACCCGCCCAAATGTGGCCATGTCCGAAGAGCCGCCAGTTTCGAAACGCACTCAATCCGCCGACTTCCGTTCCGCGAGGCGATGGTCTATCGGGTGCACGTGCCACAGCCCATCTGTGGCACGTGCCCAGAGTGTAATGATTTGACGGGCAAGACCGTGCTAAAAGCACATCCCGTAACCTGGCTACCCAGACGCCGTGACAAACTGCCCCACGATCGCGGCGACGATCTCAGGAGAATCCGAGTGCGGACGCATGCCGGCGCCGGGGACCGAGACAATCTGGTGGTGCACAGCCCCGGCCACGTGTTTGTCCGTGACCAGTTGCGATCGCGCACCCACGATGTGAATCAGTGGCCCCGCGTACCTGCGGACGTCATCGACCAGGTCCAGCTCCAGTAACAGCCGCATGCCCCGCGCAAGCCGAAGGCCAGCGGCTGGACCGACGGTCGGCTCCAGGTTGTCGATAGGCCCGGACTCTCCTTCTGGAAGCACTCGGCGACCCAACAGCGCCAACGCCTCACCGAGACGCCCCTGCTCGGCAAGTACGGCGATAGCAGACAGCCGGTCGCCGAGAACTGAGTCGGTGAGAGTCGGTGAAGACACCAGTAGGACGCCGCTTGACGGGGACAGCGTGCCGGCGAGTGCCTGCGCCACGGCACCACCCAAGGCGTTGCCGGCTAATAGGTCAACCTCTCCGAAGCACCTGGTCTCGTTCCGCCACCGCTCAGCCAGCTCGCGCACCGTGGTTGTCGATACATCCCACAAGCTAAGAGTGTCCACCACTGTGACCTGGAAACCCGCCAACCGGAGCACGTCGGTTACCGGGGTGAAGAACGCTCCCTGGTCCCACTGTGGCAGAACCGGGGAGAAGATCAGCGCGTGACGCAGGGGCAGGGTGTCCTGCGCAGGCGGGAAGACGACAGCTACGGCGGTCATATCTTCGGTCGATACAGCAGGGTGCCGATAAGTGCGACTACAGCCACCATGCTCATGATCGCCGCGAATATGTAGAACGTGTGCGCTAGGCCGATGTGAGCCGAGACCATGCCAACCGCGATCACTGGGACCGAGATGGCGAGGTAGGCCACGACGAAGTACGCCGCTAGAACCTCTCCCCGCTTGTCCGCAGGCGCCGCCTCGGTGACCCGCCGAGTACCGCTCATGAAAGCCAGGCCGAAGCCAACTCCGGTGATCAAGTCACCACACAGGAACAAGACCGGGCTGGAAAGCGACAGCGACAACGACACCACACCCATCCCGGTGATCAGCGACAGGAAGCCGATCACCGCATTGGCCCTATTCGTCCTCGATGTGAATGCCAGTTGCGAGACGCCTCCAACACCCTGCACGGTCAAGATGACCAGCCCGGCGATCAAGTGGTTGTTGACGTGCAGCAGCTCCTTGGCGAGGCTACCGCCAAGACTGAGGTACAGGCCGCCGACCGACCATGAGGCCAGCACGCCAAGAGAGCCGATCACGAACGCGCCTCGCACCCCCGGGGCTACTCCCAGCCTCTGTGGCCGAAGCAGGCGGCCCAAACCCCCGGCGGTGGAAGCATTAGGTACGGTTTCTGGAACCTTCAGCGCGATGGCCGCTAATAACAACAGCGCAAGCACGATGAGCAGAACGTACGGGATGCGCAGTGGTAACGGCGCCCACTGGGCTAACGCCCCGGACCCAACCGCGCCCAGCGCGATCCCCGTCGAGGTGGAGGCGCTATTCACCAGTCCGGCTGCACGGGCATCCCTGCGCGGGTGCAGTTCTGTCAGCGCAGCAGCAGCTGCCCCGGTGAACACACCTGTTGCCAACCCTTGGACCCCGCGGGCGAGGAAGAGCCAGCCGGTGTCGTTAGCGAACAGGAAGATCACCAGGCTCCCGATCAGTGCGCTTACGCTTCCCAGCAGTACGCGTCGCCGGCCGATGCGGTCAGAGAGCCCGCCTGCCAGGAGCAGTGTGATGATGACGCCGCCGGCATAC
>PMJN01000410.1 GCA_003157445.1 Micrococcales bacterium | reverse complement strand
CCCATAGACGGGATCAACCTGCACACCGGACAGGGTGGTGAAGTCTGCATCACGCACCAAGCCCTTGGCCAGTGCCGTGTCATACCTCTTCTGCCAACGGGCTCTGCCGGACATCGATGCTCCGGCGGGCTGGGTGCTCTGGGTCGTCATGAGGACATTTAATAGGACGTCCTAGTAAATGTCACTGTCACAGAGATGAACAATGCCCGCTCGAGCCTGCTACTCGCAGAAGTCACCGGCCGCAACACGCACCTTGCGCAGCAGGGCGAAGAGCTGTTCGTGCTCGGCGGGGGTCAACGCCCCCAGAGCGAACCCGACGCCCACCAGATCTTTGGTGGCTGCTTCCATGACCTGCCGACCCTGGGGCGTAATCGAAGCGAGCATCCCGCGCCCGTCGGCCGGGTTAGGATCGCGTTCCACCAGACCCTGGCGCACCAGACGCTGAACAATGTTGGTGACCGATGTCGGGTGGACCATGAGCCGCTGCCCGATCTTGCTCATGGGCAGCCGTCCCTGGCGGCTGAACGCCAGTAGAACCAGTGCCTCATACCGCGCAAAGGTGAGCCCGTGTTGACCCACTGTTGCGTCGAATTCGCCCAGGAGCAGCTGCTGCACCCGCATGATCGAGGTCGCCGAAGCCATCGCGACAGACTCCGAACGCGGGCCCCAGCGAGCGCGCCAGATGTCGCCGGCACGAGCGATCGGGTCGAACGGGAGCACAACTGGCTTGGCCACGACGACACGCTAACGCTCGACGCAGCGCCGGACCATTCGTATCTGGCACCCGCCGGTTGCCTCATGCACCATCGTGGCGCCCTCGATCCTGAAACCGTGCCGGCTGTAGAACCCCTGCGCTCGCGCGTTGTCGGCCAGGACCCACACCATGGTGTCGTTGTCGCCGGCGGTGAGCCCGATCAGGTCGTCAGCCAGTCCGCTGCCCTGCTGGGCAGCCACGACGTTGATCGAGTAGAGCTCCCAGTGCGTGGGGGCATCGCCGTCGCGTGGGGCCCCGGCGCTGGCCAGGCCGATGATCGTGCCATCCTCATCGATAGCAGCCACGACCTTGGAGAAGGGCTCGTCCACCTCGAGCCGCATCCGCCACCGTCGACCAGGAGGCTCAGGAAGCCTGCTGGCGCTCAAGTGCCTTCTCCAGGCGCTCGATCTTGGCGGTGAGCTCCCCCTCGTATCCGGGGCGGATGTCGGCTTTGAGCACCAGACTGACCCTTGGGCCATATGCGCCCACGGCCTCGCAGGCGCGGCGCACGACATCCATGCACTCCGCCCAGGAGCCCTCAACCGTAGTGAACATCGAGTCGGTGTGGTTGGGAAGACCACTGTCGCGCACGATCCGCACTGCCGCCGCGACCGCCTCACTGACAGAACCTGTGGACTCGGAGGCGGATGGGGCGACAGAGAAGGCGATCAGCATGAACCGATCGTAGGCCGTAGGCTCTTGGCGTGCCTTGGCGTCCATTGAAGAACTTCGACTGGAACTCGCGTTCGTGCGGGTTGCACGGCCATGCCACCTACGCCCCCACCGAGGCGGCGCTGGCTGCAAGGTTACAGGCGGCCACTCCTTCGGGCCCCGCCTGGCGCTGCCTGCGCTGTGGTGCCTATGTGCTGGGCACACCACAAGGTTGGGGCCCCGCCGAAGCCGCGCCCATCGTGCTTCGTGGCAAAGCGCTACGAGACACCTTCGTGCTACGGTTCCTGGCGGTCGACCGCTTCACGCGAGGCTTTCTGCTGGTGCTTCTGGCCTACGGCATATGGCGATTCGACGGATCTCGTATGGCGCTGAGGCAGGTCTTGAACTCCTACCTGCCCGCTATCGAACCACTGGCGTACAAACTCGGCGTCGACCTGGATGACACCAGCGCGGTCCGTCTGTTGCAGCAAGCATTCACGGCAAGGCACTCCACGCTGCTTCTTGTCGCGCTCGGCGTCCTGACTTACGGCATCCTCGAGCTGGTCGAGGGCTACGGGTTATGGTTCAAGAAACGCTGGGGCGAGTATGTCGCGGTCGTGGTGACTTCACTTTTCGTGCCTCTGGAGACCCACGAGATCATGGTCCTGGTCAGCTGGCTGCGGGTCGGCGCCCTGGTCGTCAACCTGTTCGCCGTCGCCTACATCCTGTGGACCAAGCGACTGTTCGGGTTCCGGGGCGGTCTCGACGCCTTCGAGGCCGAGCGCCGCAACGACTCACTGCTCGAGCTGGAACACGCGGGTGCCCTGGAACACTCCAAGGCCACCCAGGGTGATCAGGATCCCGCGGCTGACAATTACCGCGGGGCCCTGGACATTTCGACGTCCGAGCGACTCAGGTAACGGCGGCAAGAATCTTGTCGGCAGCCGCGTACGGGTCACTGGTTCCGTCCACGACCTGTGCGGCGAACTCCTCCACACCCTGCCCATAACGCAGGTCGCCTATTCGGGCGCGAAGCGACTGTATGGCGATCGCCTCAATCTCGTCGCCCGCCCGACGCACGCGACGATCCCGCAGCGCCCCGGAGCTCTCCATCCAGGCGAAGTGATCGTCAATCGCGGCCATCACCTCGTCGATGCCCTCGCCTCGTGCGGCCACGGTCTTGAGCACAGGAGGACGCCAGATGTCTGGTTCGGTGCGGTCCCCGAGGCTGATCATGTGACGAAGGTCGCGAACTGTCGCGTCGGCGCCGTCGCGGTCGGCCTTGTTCACGACGAAGATGTCACCGATCTCCAGAATTCCGGCCTTGGCAGCCTGGATGCCATCACCCATTCCGGGTGCCAGGAGCACCAGGGTGGTATCGGCCAGTCCTGCCACCTCCACCTCACTCTGGCCCACGCCCACCGTCTCGACCACCACGGCGTCGCAGCCGGCTGCGTCCAGAACGCGCAGCGCCTGAGGAGTCGTCCACGACAGTCCACCGAGGTGACCACGGCTGGCCATGGACCGGATATAGACCCCGGGGTCAAGGGCATGGTCCTGCATGCGAATCCGGTCACCCAGCAAGGCTCCGCCTGAGAATGGTGACGAGGGGTCAACGGCCAGGATGCCGACCCGCTTGTCCCGGGCCCTTAAAGCACCGACCAGCGCGTTGGTCAAGGTCGACTTGCCGACACCTGGACTACCCGTGATACCAAAGATGTGCGCTCGACCGGTGTGTGGCGCCAGAGCCGCCATCACCTCACGCAGCGCGGGGTGGCCGTCCTCGACCAGCGAGATCAGCCGGGCCACAGCACGCGGAGCCCCCGCCCTGGCCGCATCGACCAGGGCGGGGACATCAACGGACCGGTCTGCCATCAACGGCCGTTCAGCGTAGGAGTCACCTGTGGGGTCACTGCTTAGGAACGCGC
>PMJN01000198.1 GCA_003157445.1 Micrococcales bacterium | reverse complement strand
GACGCCGTTCTGTCTCAACGCCATAACGTTGCCCAGCGTCATACTCACCGCCGAGACGATCGCGATGGCCGCCAGAGCCGTGTTTCCCAGCGGGGTGACAGCCCGGATCACGACGAGCAGAGCTGCCAGCGCGGCGATCTTGGACACGCCAGCCAGGAAGGCGGCGATCGGCAGGGGGGCTCCCTCGTACGTCTCGGGAGTCCACGCATGGAAAGGCACCAGCGAGAGCTTGAAGCCGATACCGGCGATGACCACGACCACAGCCAGGACCAGGATCGGACGCCTGACCGGATCGATACTCGAGGCCAGCGCGTTGGCAGGACTCAGGAACCCGCTCCCGGTGGCCGTGAACCACAAGGCGGCCGCGAGCGCCAGCAGGCCGAAGGAAACCAGCGCAGTGGTGAGCAGGGCTACGGCACCCGAGATCGCCGAGCGCGCCCCCCGCAGGGCGACCAGCGCCACCGTCGGGAGAGTCGCGAGCTCTAGGGCGACCAGCCATGAGCCGATGTCGCGAGCGCCGGCAACAGCCGTGGCTCCCGCCGTTGCTGCCAGCACGAGGCTCACGACGACTGCGGTGCCACCGGGCTTCTCCTTCTTGTCGTCGGGCCAACTCAGCAGCAAGGTCAGCGCGGCGGCCAACAGTGCGGCCAGTTGCAGTGTCGAGCCGACGGAGTCTGCGACATACATGCACTGGCCGCTGCCCGGCAGGCACAGTGTCCGGCGATCAGCTCCAGAGACCAAGCCCAAGCCGGCGATGGTGGCGAGAACGCCCACCATCAGGGCGACCAACGCAATCACGTAGTGCGTCCGACGCAGGTGCTGGACTGCGACGTCGGTGACCAGAACGACCGCCGCTCCGACCGCCGGTGCGAGCACCGGCAGCAGAATCCCCACGTTCACGCTGACGACTGCCTGGCTCATCGGGGCACCTCCATGGTGATGGCAGCGGCGGCCTTTGAGGTCGAGTTCAACAACAGTCCGGGGGCCACGCCCAGGACGAGGACTGCCGCACACAGGACTGCCAGCACGGACCATTCGCCGCCGCGGGCGTCCGCATGTGCTGGTGTGGTGCGGTCACCGGACCAGATCAGTCGCAGCACCCGCAGCGAGTACGCGGCGGCCACTCCGGCACCCAGGACGGCCATGATGACCAGGAACCGCATGAAAGTTTGGGGACGATCGGGCGCCGGGTTCCACGCGGAGTACATCGCGAGGAACTCGCCCCAGAAGCCCACCAGCCCCGGAAGCCCTAGCGAGGCTGCGAAGCCGACGACCAGGGCGAAACCAAGCCGTGGCGAGACCTCACGCAATGCAGCGCGGGCGGTGGCAATGTCGGCTGATCCCCAGCGTTCCTTGAGGCCTCCGACGAGGAAGAAGAGCAGTGCGGAGACCACGCCGTGGGCGATGTTGGCGAACAACGCCGCCTGCAGTCCCACGGTCGTCCCGCTGGAGAGCCCCAGAACCACAAATCCCATGTGCGCAACCGACGAGTAGGCGATTAGGCGCTTGAGGTCGTTCTCGACCAAACAGGCCAGACCTCCCCAGATGATGCCGATGACTCCAAGGACTGCGAATGCCGGTGCCAGGGCTCCGAATCCCAGGGGCAGCGGCGCGATGGCGAGCCGCACGACCCCGTAAGTACCCATCTTCAGCAAAACCGCTGCAAGCATTACCGAACCTGCGGTGGGAGCGATGGTGTGTGCGGGCGGCAGCCAGGTGTGCAACGGCCATATAGGGATCTTGATCCCCATGCCCACCAGGAGCAGCGCCGCAATGATGATCTGGGTACTGCGGGCGATTCCCGCGCCGTGCAGCGCGGCGAGGGCGTCCAGGTCTGCAGTGCCCGAAGCTTGAACGAGGGCCAGGATGCCTATCAGCATGAGCGTGGAGCCGAGGACCGTGTACAGCACGAAGCGACCTGATGCGTCGCGGCGGGCGGCGAGATCGTGCGAGTCGCCGTAGCGGGAGATCAGCACCCACATGGGTACCAGCACGATTTCGAAGGAGACGTAGAAGATGACCGCATCACGTGCGAGGAACGTTGCAAGGGCTCCGAGTTCAACCAGTTGAAGACACCCGTAGAACGTCGTCGGGGAGCCGCCATGCGATGGCCGCGACCGCGCGTTGATAACGACCGCGACACTGAGCAGGGCGGTCAGAAGCAGCAGCGGGGCGCTGATTCCGTCTACCGCGAAATGCAGCCTGACCCCGAGCGAGGTCAGCCACGGCTGGTTCAGCACGGGTCGAGCCATCACCGTGGCGATGACCAGCAGTGCGGTGGCCACGCTTGCGGCGAGGCTGATCATGTTGGCGTTCTCTTCGGGCACGGGCCTGGGGCCGCGGCCGGCGAGGATCAGATAGGTGCCCGTTACAGCTGGGATCAGCAGGGCGCCGATAAGCAGGATTACCACAACGTCACGCCCGACACGCCAACAACCAGCAGCCCGACGAACACCCACACGAGATACGTGGACGGCTTGCGGGTGTGGTAGCGCTCGCTGGCCGTGCCGGTCCAGCGCGTCGCCACGACGGTGCCACGGACGTAGGCGTCAATGACGTTGCGGTCCGCTTTCACCACGATTCGCGCCAGCATGAACACCGGGGAAACCACTGCGACATAGATACCGTCCACTCCGAAACCCTTGTCGAACAAAGCCATTCGGCGGGCGCCCAGGAGGTCGGCCGCATCACCACTTAGATTCATCGAAGCCATCCGCCCCACTACGACCCAGGCCGCCAGGATCAGGAGCAACGAGGTTGTTGCCAGGTACCAGACGATGTGTGGTTGGACGGGAAGCAGCGGGGTGAAGATGATCAGTCCTCCGACCACGGTCATGAAAGCAAGAACGCCGATTGACCAGCGGGCACCGGCGAATATCTCGCCATGGCCATGATCAGGCTCGGCTTCGACCAGGGGCACCACCGTCTGGGTGTCGGCCCCGGTGAGGGTTGCCGGCTCCGTGAAGATCTCGACGAGGGAGACGTCCACCACCTTGCGAGATGCTTCAATCGTGGCCTGGCGTAGGGACTCCTCCTCTGGTTTGAGGTGGGTCAGAACAAGCCAGGCACGGGTGCAGTAGCCAGCGGTGAGCACTACCGTCACGCCGAACGCGACAAGGACTATCCACCCCGCGATCGAGCCCAACTCGGTGACGTTGTCGAAGGCCGCGCCCAACACATACTCCTTGGACACGAACCCGACCAGGGGCGGTGCACCGGCCAGTGACAGCAGGCCGATGGCGAGGGGCCATTTCAGCTGCGGGTGATAACGCACTCCACCAGCGAGCTTCACTGCCGCAGTGCCTGACATCAGGACGCTGAGCCACCCGATCGAAAGGAACAACAATGCCTTGAACATCGCGTGCGACAACAGGTGGAAGATCGCCGGGCCCACACCGAGAGTCACCGGCGCGACGGCCAGTGCGGACAACATGATCCCGATCTGGCTGAGGGTGGAGTAGGCCAGCATGCGTTTGAGGTCCGACTGACCAAAGGCAATGACCGCTGCACCGACCATGGTCACCGCCGTGATCACCGCGAGGACGAGCCGGGCCGTGTCCGACAAGACAAAGATGGGGAAGAGACGCGCAAAGACGAAGGTGCCGGCTGCGACCATCGTCGCGGCATGGATGAGTGCCGAGGCGGGGGTAGGGCCTTCCATTGCATCGGGCAGCCAGTCATGGAAGGGGAACTGCGCCGATTTACCGGCAACGCCGACGAGCAGGCACAGGAGCCCGGCCGTCAGGGTCGAGCTCGACAAGTGGGGCCAGACCGCGTTCACGACCGGGATGGACGTAGTCCGCACCCCAGAAGCCAGGATGACAAGGCCGACAACGAACGCCAGATCGGCGATGCGAGTGACCAGGAACGCCTTGGTGGCAGCCCGTCGTGCGGACTCAAGCCGACTGTTGTGGCCGATGAGCAGGTAGGAACACCAGCCCATGACCTCCCAGCCGATGAGGGTGAGCACCAGGTCACCGGAGAGAACCACCAGGAACATGGCCGCCAGGAACAGGGAGACCGA